>NZ_JBFOCS010000068.1:0-153632 GCF_040907905.1 Aeromonas sp. s13
GCATACAAAGCGCCTGTTTTCAGGCGGCCGCCATGCCCTGCAACAGAGCCCGCACCGAGAAGAGGCCGAGGGCTAGCCAGAACAGCAAGGTGCCCAGAAAACGGGGCACATTGGGGGCTTTGGGGATCTGGATGCCGATGGCATGCAGGATGCGGCCAACCAGTAGCATGGCGCCACCGGCATGCAGCCAGAGCTCACCGGCACCGGAGAGCTCGCACAGCGCCATCAGCAGCAGGGTCAGCGGCACATACTCGGCAAAATTACCGTGGGCCCGGATCGCCGCCAGCAGCTCGGGGGCCTCCCCCTGCCCTATCATCACCCCGAACTGGGCGCGGCGTTTAACCACCCAGAAGGAGAGCCCCAGAAACAGCAGCCCCAGCAGGCCTGCGTATATCAGCGTGATATGTACCATGACTCGACTCCTTGTTTGACTGACTGCCGGTCACTCATGCCAATTCGCGGCAAATGAGCGAGACCATCATCCTGATGTGGGCCTGATCGCTGTTGAGGGCCGGAATATATTCAAACCGCTCGCCACCGGCCTCCATGAAGATCTCCCGATTCTGTACCTGAATTTCCTCGAGGGTTTCGAGGCAGTCGGCCGCAAAGGCAGGGCAAATCACATCGAGTCGCTTGACCCCGGCGGCCGGCAGGCCAGCGATAGTCACGTCTGTGTAGGGCTTGAGCCACTCCTCCTTGCCAAAGCGGGACTGGAAACTGGCCGTCCACTGCCCGGCCTCCAGCCCGAGCGCCTCGGCCAGCAAGCTGGCAGTATGGCGACACTGGTGACCATAGGGGTCCCCTTCGTTCTCGTAGCGCTCGGGAATACCGTGGAACGACATCAGCAGGTGATCACCCTGACCGTGCAGCTCCCAGTGACGGCGCACGCTCATGGCCAGCGCCTGAATGTATTCGGGGTGGGCGTGATAATCACGAATGAGCCGTACCACCGGCAGATTGCGCTCTCTCTTCATCGCCTTGCCCCAAGCATCAAAGACCGAGGCGGTGGTACTGACCGAATATTGCGGATAGAGCGGCAACAGGATCACCCGGTTGACCCCTTTGGCCTTGAGCGCCTGCCAGCCATCATTCACTGACGGGGAACCATAGGTCATCGCCAGCTCCACCGGCACATCGACCCCCTCCCGCTTGAGCTCCTGCTCCAGCGCAGCGCGCTGCTGCTTGCTTATCACCATCAGCGGCGAGCCCTGCTCGGTCCAGACCTGCTGATAGAGCTTGGCCACTTTGGGCGAGCGCGTCGGCAAGATGATGAAGTGGAGCAGCGGACACCAGAGGTAACGGGGCAGGTCCACCACACGGGGATCGTGCAGGAACTGGCTGAGGAACGCTTTGACGGCAGCGGTGGTCGGTGCGGCTGGGGTACCCAGATTGACCAGCAATATTCCGGTTTTCGTGGTCACGTTGGCTTCCTGTCTATCTGTCATTATGCAAAAAGGGCCCGACAGGGCCCTTCTCTTTATTTATCTGATGGCACGGGAAACAGTGCCGGCAGCAAAGATCAGCCCAGAATGGTGGCAAGCTGCTTGCTGACCAGATCAACCGGCTGGGTGCCGTCGATCTTGACGTAACGGGTGTGGCCCGCTTCCGCCTCTTTGCCGTAGAAACCGATCAGCGGCGCGGTCTGCTGATGATATACATCCAGACGCTTGCGTACTGTGGTCTCTTCGTCGTCGGCGCGGATCACCAGATCTTCACCGGTCACGTCATCCTTGCCTTCCACTTTCGGCGGGTTGAACACCACGTGGTAGGTACGGCCGGAGCCGGAGTGAACGCGACGGCCGCTCATGCGCTTGACGATCTCTTCGTCCGGCACATCGAACTCCAGCACGAAATCAACCACGACACCGGCGTCCTTCATGGCTTGCGCCTGGGGAATGGTGCGCGGGAAACCGTCCAACAGGAAGCCTTTGGCGCAGTCCGGCTGAGCGATGCGCTCTTTGACCAGACCGATGATGATGTCGTCAGAGACCAGCTGACCTGCGTCCATCACAGCTTTGGCTTTCAGACCGAGCTCGGTGCCCGCTTTGATCGCCGCACGCAGCATATCGCCGGTGGAGATCTGGGGAATACCGTGTTTTTCCATGATGAACTGAGCCTGGGTACCTTTGCCGGCGCCCGGAGCCCCCAACAGAACAATGCGCATACACGCTCCTATTGATTGGTTATTCAAATCTTGCGAAGGCAAAAAAGTACACGGTTTCGCCCGTTTCTACAAGGGTGAGCTACTTGAATGAGCACTTTATCACCACAATAACCAGCTGATCGAACAGGATTTCATCGCAAGGGGAAGACGCAAAAATAGCCAGGGATTCAGCATAGAGCGCCAAAAGCAGGAAGGAGGTACGACAGAAAAAAAGATCCCGGCTCAGGGCCGGGAATTGCGCTCAAAAGTAACTACTTGTCGCTCGTAGTAGGAACAGGGCAATAGTAGTTTGCCCCCTGTGCGTCAACAACTGTCAGATGTGACAGGCAGGCCGCTATGAAACCGGAACTGCGGATCCGGCGAGCAGATAAGCTCGGCTTCCAGCTTGCCAAAGAAGGCCACTCGCTCGCTGATATCCTCCCCTGCGTACTGTTCGGCCAGGCTCAGGTAATCCTGATAGTGGCGCGCCTCGGAGCGCAGCAAAGAGACATAGAAGCGGCTCAGCTCTTCGTCCAGATGGGGTGCCAGCTTGGCAAACCGCTCACAGGAGCGGGCCTCGATATAGGCGCCGATGATCATCTTGTCGACTATGGTGGCCGGCTCATGGGTGCGTACATGCTGCATCAACCGACGGGCATAGCGGGAGGCCGTCACCGGCCCGTATTCGATGCCGCGGGCCTGCATGATCTCCAGCACCTGCTCGAAGTGGTGCAGCTCCTCCTGAATGAGTCGCACCATGGGAAACAGCAGCGGATTGCGTTCCAGCTCGGCAAAGACGGTGCGATCAGACTCCCCCATGCTGCGTTTGCCCAGGATTTCGGCCTTCTCCGGAATGGCATCCAGCTCGCGATAAAACTCCAGCTTGGGCAGCAGATGGCGCTTGCCCTTGGGCAGGCAGTAGCGGCGCACCAGACTGTGGGCCGTGAGTGCGGCCTTGGTCTCGCAGTTGGCGTGATCGATAAGCAGGGTTGGCAAACGGGCCGGATCCCGCGCCATCTCCACCCACTCATCCGGGGTCTCGCACTGCAAAAACTGGCGCACTGGGGCTAGCAGATCATCCATCTGAACTCTCGTTTGTTAAACACGCCGGTTAAAAGCGTATCGGTCATATATGTTGCCGCCTATGCTAGCGGATCCTGCTGGCCATGCCCATATCCGGCAAGATAAACGGATGTTTTTCAAACAGATACCCCCTACCCCTTCTGGCGGTGCGAGGTAGAAACGACAATGGGGGCCACTGGCCCCCATCTCGCTATCCCATCCGGCAAAACCGCAAACGTTTAACTGCCTTCGTTAAAAATTTCCAGATTGCTGGTGCCTTCCTGCCATTCACGCACCGCTTTGGTGTCATCGTTGCGCAGGGCGTTGAGGTGATCCAGATAGGACTGGTCCACATCGGAGGTGACGTAGTGGCCATTGAACACCGAGGTCTCGAAGTGACGCAGATCCGGGTTGATCTCCCGTACGGCGGCTTCCAGATCTTCCAGATCCTGGAAAATCAGACCGTCAGCGCCAATCAGCTTGCACACCTCTTCCACTTCACGGCCGTGGGCGATCAGCTCGTTGGCGGTGGGCATGTCGATGCCATAGACGTTGGGGAAGCGAATTTCCGGCGCCGCCGAGGCGAAGTAGACCTTGGCTGCCCCCGCTTCACGGGCCATCTGGATGATCTGCTCGGACGTGGTACCACGCACGATGGAATCGTCCACCAGCAACACCTTCTTGCCCTTGAATTCGGAGCTGATGGCGTTGAGTTTGCGGCGCACCGACTTCTTGCGCTGGGTCTGGCCCGGCATGATGAAGGTACGGCCGATGTAGCGGTTCTTCACGAAGCCCTGACGGTATGGCAGGTCGAGGGTGTGAGCAATCTCCAGCGCCACGTCACAGGAGGTCTCGGGGATGGGGATAACCACATCGACGTCGAGATCTTCCCACTCGCGGGCAATCTTCTGACCCAGCTTGCGACCCATGTTGAGGCGGGCGGCGTAGACCGAGACCTTGTCGATGCACGAATCGGGACGGGCGAAATAGACATATTCGAAGATGCAGGAGCTCATCTGCGGGTTCTCCGCACACTGCTCGGAGAAGAGCTGGCCCTGCTCGGTGATGTAGATGGCTTCACCCGGCGCAATATCCCGCACCGTCTCGAAACCGATGGCGTCAAGCGCCACGCTCTCGGAGGCGAGCATGTACTCCACCTGGCCCTGCTCGTCCTGACGACGACCGAGGATCAGTGGGCGAATGCCGTTGGGATCGCGAAAACCGATGAGACCATGACCAATCACCAGCGAGACCACCGCATAAGCACCACGGATCTGCTGATGGGTTCTGCGCACCGCGGCGAAGATATCTTCGGGGCGCAACGCCATCTTGTCACAACGATCCAGCTCGTGGGCCAGCACGTTCAGCAACACTTCCGAGTCGGAGGTGGTGTTGATGTGGCGGCGGGCGACCTTGAACTGCTGCTCCTTGAGCTCCTTGGCGTTGGTGAGGTTGCCGTTATGGGCCAGCACCATGCCGTAGGGCGAGTTCACATAAAAAGGTTGGGCTTCAGCGGCACTTGAGCTGCCTGCGGTGGGGTATCTGACATGACCTATGCCGATGTTCCCTTGCAGACGCTGCATGTGGCGCACTTCAAACACGTCCTTCACCAGGCCATTGGCCTTGCGTTGCCGGAAGTTTCCACTATCAATGGTCACGATCCCGGCGGCATCCTGTCCCCTGTGCTGCAACACCGTCAAGGCGTCGTAGAGGGCCTGATTGACGGGGGTGGTGCCAACTATACCGACAATACCACACATGTCTTTGCTACCTCGAAGTCACTATACCTGTTTAAGAAAACTGGATGAGTTCAACATGAACCCGAAAAACCACTGGATCACCGGCTTGAACTCCGGCACCAGCTTGGACGCCACCCACCAGTCGCTCTGGGAGAGGCTGGTGAAGGTATCCATGAAAAAAAGCAGGGCACTGACGATCAGCACCCCGCGAATTGCACCGAAGCAGACCCCCAGCACCCGATCGGTACCGGAGAGACCCGTCTTGTCCACCAACAGGCCCACCACATAGTTGACCACGCTGCCGAGGATCAGGGTCGCCACAAACAGCGCCGCGATGGCCAGACCGTTGCGAACCAGCGCGTCGGAGAAAGAGGTGAAATAGACGGCGAGATCGGGATAGAAATGGCTGGCAATAAAGAAGGCGACGAACCAGGTGACAAGAGACATGGCCTCCTTGACGAAGCCGCGCACCAGGCTGATGAGAGCAGAGAAACCGACGATGCCGATGATGGCGTAATCAATCCAGACCATAGAAAAAGATGTCCTGCGAAATTGCGGCGCAGTCTAACAAAAACGATTGCGCATTGCTTGATAAAAATGTGTTAACTGTTCAAAGCGACGCCGAAAAGCCGCATTTTTTCAGCACTAAAACGGTTGATCGGCGCCAGAATGCACAACGCCATGGCAATGCCATGGCGTTGTGGTCTGCGGTGTGAGCTTACCCGATGTGGGTCAGGCCACCCATGTAGGATTGCAGCGCAGCCGGGATGGCGATGCGGCCATCTTCCTGCTGGTAGTTCTCCATCACGGCAACCAGGGTACGACCCACCGCCAGACCGGAACCGTTCAGGGTGTGCAGCAGTTGCGGCTTGCCGTCGATGCGCACGCGAGCTTGCATGCGGCGCGCCTGGAAGTCGGTGCAGTTGGAGACAGAGGAGATCTCGCGGTAAGTGTTCTGGGCCGGCAGCCACACTTCCAGATCGTAGGTCTTGGAGGCGCAGAAGCCCATGTCACCGGTAGAGAGCGCCATCACGCGATACGGCAGCTCCAGCAGTTGCAGCACCTTCTCGGCGTGACCCACCATCTCCTCCAGCGCATCCCAGGATTTCTCCGGGTGAACCAGCTGAACCATTTCAACCTTGTCGAACTGGTGCATACGGATGAGGCCACGGGTATCACGACCGTAGGAACCGGCTTCGGAGCGGAAGCAGGGGCTGTGGGCGGTCATCTTGATTGGCAGCTCTTGGGCGTCAAAGATCTCGTCACGGGCCATGTTGGTGAGCGGCACTTCGGAGGTCGGGATCAGGGAGAACTTGCGTACCTTGCCCTCTTCTTCCCCTTCACCTTCGATACCGGTATTGAACAGGTCCTGGGCAAATTTCGGCAACTGGCCGGTGCCATAGAGGCTGTCCGGGTTCACCAGATAGGGCACGTAGCACTCGGTGTAACCGTGCTGCTGGGTGTGCAGATCCAGCATGAACTGAGCCAGGGCACGGTGCAGACGGGCAATCTGCCCCTTCATCACCACGAAACGGGTACCGGAGAGTTTGACGCCGTTCTTGAAATCAACGCCCTTGGCCGCTTCGCCCAGATCGATGTGATCGCGTACCGGGAAGCTGAACTCGCGCGGGGTCCCCCAGCGACGCACTTCCACGTTGTCGTTCTCGTCACGACCCACCGGAGTGGTCTCGCTCGGCAGGTTGGGGATGGCGTCGGCAATGGCTTTCAGCTGGGCCAGCAGGGCATCCAGCTCGACCTTGCTGGTTTCCAGCTCGTCGTTGATCTTGGTCACTTCGGCCTTGAGCGGGGCAACATCTTCACCACGACGGGCAGCTTCACCGATGGATTTGGAGCGGGCGTTGCGCTCGGCCTGCAGCTCCTGGGTACGGGACTGCAGATCCTTGCGTTTCTCTTCCAGAGCGTTGACAGCCGCTACGTCCAGAACGTAGCCACGTGTCGCCAGACGAGCGGCAGCCTCTTCGATATCGCTGCGCAGATATTTGGGATCCAGCATGGTTTACCTACTTTTTTAAAATGGGATCTGGGCCTGAGTCGTCATGACGGGCTGGGAAACAGATCCGGAAGTTAACATCGGTTGGCGCACCCCAATCGTCTTCAGAATCGGGCCTCAACAATCAGGCCTTCGAGATCAAGAAGATGGCGCAAGGCCAAGACAAGCGGGGTCAGACGGGCAGTGTAGCAGACCGCCCCCCCGCCCGAACAGGGACTATTTGTGTCGTTTTTACCGACTTTGGCACGCAAACCGTCCTGCATATTCAAACGCCTGACCAATTTTCAGCCATGCGAGGTAACAAAGGGGCTATTTGCCCCGTTGCTGCGGACTTTGCCTGTCCAGTTCATGGAGGTAATCGAGCTTCTGGCCAATCTGCTTTTCAAGGCCGCGATCGGTGGGCTGGTAGTACTGCTTGCCCGCCAGCTCGGGCGGGAAATACTGCTCGCCCGCAGCATAGGCGCCCGGCTCATCATGGGCATAGCGATACTCGGCGCCATAGCCCAGATCGCTCATCAGCTTGGTCGGCGCATTGCGCAGGTGCACCGGCACCTCGAAGTCAGGGAGGTTTTTGGCATCATGAAGCGCCGCCTTCCAGGCGGTGTAGACCGCATTGCTTTTCGGGGCACAGGCGAGATAGACGATCGCCTGGGCGATGGCCCGCTCCCCTTCCGCCGGACCGATCCGATGGAAGCAATCCCAGGCCGACAGGGCGACCTGCATGGCTCGGGGATCGGCATTGCCCACATCTTCCGAGGCAATCGCCAGCAAGCGGCGGGCTATATAGAGGGGATCGCAACCGGCGCTCACCATGCGGGCGTACCAATAGAGCGCCGCATCCGGCGCCGAGCCGCGAATGGATTTGTGCACCGCAGAGATGAGGTCGTAGAAGTGATCGCCTCCCTTGTCGAAGCGGGCCACGTGCTCCCCCACCACGGCAGCGAGCAGGGCACTGTCGATCACCCGCACTCCAGTGCTGTCGGTTTCGGCCATATCGGCCAACAGTTCCAGATAGTTGAGGGATTTACGCCCGTCCCCATCCACCGCCTTGGCCAGCGCCTCTTTGACACCGGGGGCGAAGGTAAGTGCCGGATCATTGAGACCACGGGGATCGGTCATCGCCTGATCGAGCATGGCGAGAATATCGCTCTCCTCCAGTCGTTTGAGCAGATAGACCCGGGCTCGTGAGAGCAGTGCGTTGTTGAGTTCGAACGAGGGGTTTTCGGTAGTGGCGCCGATAAAGGTGATGGTGCCATCTTCGATGTGAGGCAGGAACACATCCTGCTGGCTCTTGTTGAAGCGGTGCACCTCATCCACAAACAGGATGGTGCGCACTCCGCGCCAGCTGTTCTCTTTGGCCTTGTCGATAGCGGCGCGGATCTCCTTGATGCCGGAGGTGACCGCAGAGAGTCGCTCCACTTCCGCCTGACAGTAGTGAGCCATCAGCTCCGCCAGCGTGGTCTTGCCGGTACCGGGCGGCCCCCACAGGATCATCGAGTGGCAGTGACCCGCCAGAATGGCTTTGCGCAGGGGCTTGTCAGCCCCCAGGATATGTTGCTGACCGATATACTGGTCGAGGTTTTGCGGCCGCATCCGGGCCGCCAGCGGACGAAAGTCCGATGAGAAATCCAGCGACAAGTTACTCATCTGTATTGACCACCCAGCGTCACGCCACTCACCTTTGACTGGCGCAGTGGCGAGCAATCCAACGACCGCTTGCTCATTAGCGCTGATCGTCCAGCTCGACCCCCTTCGGGATCTTGAAAACAAATTCGTTGCCCTTGAGCACCGGCTTGCGGTTGAAGCTGCTCAGGGTGAATTCACTCCACTGCCCTTGCGCCTCTTTCACATCGAAACGACTGATGTTGTCTTGTCTGTCGAAGGTGACACGGAAGGATGCAATCAGCTCATCCTTGTTACGGCTGGTGACGGTGTAGACATCGCCCTGCTGGGTCACGTCATAGTTCTTCCAGAACTTGTCGTCATTGCCAGCGATCAGAATAAAGGGGGTGTTGAGCACCGCATCTTTCAGCTTGAGGGCGGTGACCTGCTCGACGAAGGGATCATAGACCCAGACATCCTGACCATCGGCCACGATCAGGCTCTCGTCCGGCGAGGTGGTGTGCCAGTTGAAACGGTTTGGCCGCTGCACCAGCAGATCGCCGCTGGCCTTTTGCAGCTCCTTGCCCTTGCTGTCATAGACGGTCTGGGCAAATTTGGCGGAGAAGAGGCTCACCCCCGCCAGCTTCTGTTTGAGATCGCTGGCCGCATCGGCCCACACCTGGCTGCTGGCCATCAGCAGCACGGTACCCATCAACAGTTGTTTTTTCATCACGCTCTTCATAAAGACGCTCTCGATAAAAGGCCACGCCCGTGGAGGGCATGGCCAGGGATAGTATGAAACGGTGAGGCTTAGTCCCGCACCGGCGGCGGTGCCAGCACGTCGCGCTGACCATTGCCACCCGGTGAGCTGACGATGCCCTGATTCTCCATCTGCTCGATGAGACGGGCTGCCCGGTTGTAACCAATCTTGAACTTGCGCTGGACGCTGGAGGTCGAGCCACGGCGGGACTCCACCACAAAAGCGACCGCTTCGTCGAACAGGGGATCGAGCTCTTCATCGCCACCACCGCCATATTCGCCGCTGCCACCTTCGCCACCCGACTCACCGGAGAGGATCTCCTCGATGTAGTTCGGCTCGCCGCGCAGTTTCCAGTCTGCCACCACCTTGTGCACTTCATGGTCATCGACGAACGCACCGTGTACCCGGGTCGGGTTGGAGGTACCGGCCGGCATGTAGAGCATGTCGCCCATGCCGAGCAGAGATTCAGCGCCCCCCTGATCGATGATGGTACGCGAGTCGATCTTGCTCGACACCTGGAACGAAATACGGGTCGGGATGTTGGCCTTGATAAGACCGGTAATCACATCCACTGACGGACGCTGGGTCGCCAGAATAAGGTGAATACCCGCGGCCCGCGCCTTCTGGGCGATCCGGGCGATCAGCTCTTCCACCTTCTTGCCGACGATCATCATCATGTCGGCAAATTCGTCCACCACCACCACGATGTGGGGCAGTTTCTCCAGCTCTGGCGGCATCTGATCCATGGAGTCACCTGGACGCCACAGCGGATCCAGCAGGGGTTCCCCCTCCTCGATGGCAGCCAGCACCTTGTCGTTGTAGCCCTTGAGGTTGCGCACCCCGACTGCCGACATCAGCTTGTAGCGGCGTTCCATCTCGCCCACACACCAGCGCAGGGCATTGGCGGCATCCTTCATGTCGGTCACCACCTCGGTCAGCAGGTGCGGGATCCCTTCGTAGACCGAGAGTTCCAGCATCTTGGGGTCGATCATGATGAAGCGCAGATCATCGGGGGATGACTTGTAGAGCATCGAGATGATCATGGTGTTGACCCCCACCGACTTACCGGAACCTGTGGTACCGGCCACCAGCAGGTGCGGCATCTTGGCCAGGTTCACTACCACCGGCTCGCCGGCGATGTCCTGACCCAGGCCCATGGTGAGCGGGTTGCGGCTATCGCGGAAGGCATCGCAGTCGAGGGTTTCGCGCAGGTAAACGGTCTGACGCACCCGGTTGGGCAACTCGATCCCCACGTAGGTCTTACCCGGGATCACCTCAACCACCCGCACGCTGCTGGCAGACAAGGAGCGGGCCAGATCGCGCGACAGGTTGGTGATCTTGCTCGCCTTCATGCCCGGCGCCAGATCCAGCTCGAAACGGGTAATGACCGGGCCCGGATAGACACCCACCACCTTGGCCTGCACGTTGTAGTCGGCAAGCTTGGCCTCCACCAGACGCCCCATGCGATCCAGCTCATCCTTGCTCATCATCTGGGTCTTGGCGGGTGGACGGTCGAGCAGCTCGATACTCGGCAACGGCGGCATTGTTGACTGCGGACGACGCTTGGGCTTGGTCGGTGCGACGGCTACCGGCGCGGCGACCTCGTCGTCCCCTTCGGCCCAGGGCAGATCCAGATCGTCCTCATCATCGTCATTGGCCACAGCCAGTACCGGCTGGCGGCGACCATTGGCGGCCGCCACCGCACGTTTCGGCTTGGCAGCCGGAGTCGGCTCGTCCTCTTCATCATCAAACTGTGGGTCGAACTCGAAGGTATCGTCGTCGAGTTCCGGCAGCCACTCTTCGGCGGCAGCCTTCTGGTTCTTGGCCTTGGGCTTGCGCGTCCAGCTGGTGTGTGGCTCATCTTCCTCGTCATCAAACGCGATGGCCCCTACCCCGCCTTCCAGCAAGGGATCCGGCCCCTCGTTGCGGGGTTGACGCCAGCCACCGGTCAGCCAGCGGCCGAGGGTGGTCGGGAAGTGGTAAACAGCGCTGACCGAACCGGTACAGGCCGCACCGATCTGCTCGACAATAGTGAGCCAGGACCAACCGGTAAACAGGGTGATGCCGGTTGCCACGAAGCAGAGCAGCATCAGGTTGGCCCCGACGCCGCCAAACAGCGGCACCACTGCAGAAGCGATCACATCCCCCACCAGACCACCGGCGGAGAAGTTTTGCATATCGTTGAAGTTCATGCTGGCAATGGCCGACATGCCGAGCACGGTCAGGATAAAGCCGATGATCCGCACCCCCAGGGTGAGGTAATCCACATCGAGCAGACGGCTCGGGCGCCAGAACAGACTCCAGCCCAGCAGCACCACCAGCGGCGGCACCAGATAGGAGAAGGCACCAAAGGTAAACATGGTGATATCGGCGAGCCAGGCACCGGCACTACCGGCGAGGTTCTTCACCTCCCCTTGCCAGGAGGTCTGGGACCAGCCGGGATCAGCGGGGTGATAGGACAACAGGGCAAGCAGAAGATAAGCAGCCATCAGGGTGATGGCGATCAAGACGGCTTCGAAGATCCGTTGTATACCTGATAAAGGAGTAAACAGCTTTTTATCGGCCAAACTCCGGCTCCTTTCTGAAAACATGTAATGCAGGAAATAAGGGGGCCTAGTATCCCCGAAAAGCCCATCGATTGTCAGCCAGAGCCTGATGGGACGGGGCCATATTTGCAATTATCTTTACAAGAAGAAACGAGCGGACCGGCCGCTCGTTTCTGACTGTCATGGTGTCTCATATGGAAAAGATACCACGGCATAACCTGCTTTATCGGGTGCTGATCACCAGACGACTGCTCTGCTTGACCTCTTCCATCACCACGTAGGTGCGGGTGTCATTGACACCGGGCAGACGCAGCAGGGTTTCCCCCAACAGACGGCGGTAAGCCGACATGTCGCTGACTCGGGTCTTGAGCAGATAGTCGAAGTCACCGGAAACCAGATGACACTCCTGGATCTCTTCGAGTACCTGAACAGCCTTGTTGAACTGTTCAAACACATCAGGCGCCCCGCGATTGAGGGTTATCTCTACAAACACCAGCAGAGATGCGTCCAGATAATGAGGGTTCAGAATAGCGGCATATCCTTCGATATAACCTTGTCGCTCGAGGCGACGAACCCGTTCCAGACACGGTGTAGGACTCAGGCCAACTCGCTTGGACAACTCAACATTCGAAATCCTGCCATCCTTTTGCAGTTCATTAAGAATGTTGCGGTCAATCCTGTCCAAATCCTTTAGCCGACTCTTAGCTTCCATCATTTTATTCCATCCTTTGGCTATTTTTTGGTAAGAATCACCAGTCATTTTATAATTATGGTCACAAATCCTGTCAATACCTGAATATACTAGGCGCAAATGTTGGTTAACATTTTGGCAACATGAAACACCAATCTATAGACGAGGGATAGCATGATTATCGGTGTACCTAAAGAGATAAAAAACCATGAATACCGCGTAGGCATGGTTCCGGCCAGTGTACGTGAACTGACAGCACGAAACCATACTGTTTTCGTCCAAAGCGGTGCCGGAAACGGCATTGGCTTCAGCGATGCAGATTATATCGCTGTTGGAGCCGAAATTTTGGCCTCTGCAGCAGAGGTTTTCGCCAAAGCCGAGATGATCGTCAAGGTCAAGGAACCTCAGCCTGTCGAATGTGCCATGCTGCGCCCGGGTCAGACCCTGTTCACCTATCTGCATCTGGCGCCAGACTTGCCCCAAACCGAAGCCCTGCTGAAAAGCGGCGCCATCTGTATCGCCTATGAAACCGTCACCGACGGCCGTGGCGGCCTGCCCCTGCTGGCCCCCATGTCGGAAGTGGCCGGACGCATGTCTATTCAGGCGGGTGCCCAGGCGCTGGAAAAATCCCGCGGTGGTAGCGGAGTGCTGCTCGGCGGCGTACCCGGTGTCGAACCGGCCAAGGTAGTGATCATCGGCGGCGGCGTGGTCGGCTCCAATGCGGCCCGCATGGCCATTGGCCTGCGCGCAGATGTGACCATCCTCGACAACAACGTCGATACCCTGCGCCGTCTCGATAACGAGTTCCAGGGAGCGGCCAAGGTGGTTTACTCCAATAGCGAGACGCTGGAGCGCCATCTGCTGGCGGCCGATCTGGTCATCGGCGGCGTGCTGGTGCCGGGTGCCACTGCGCCAAAACTTGTCCGCCGTGACCACATTGCGCGCATGAAGCCGGGTTCTGCCATCGTCGATGTGGCCATCGATCAGGGCGGCTGTGTGGAAACCTCCCACGCCACCACCCACCAGGATCCGACCTATATCGTCGATGAGGTGGTGCACTACTGTGTCGCCAACATGCCGGGGGCAGTGGCCCGCACCTCGACCGTGGCGCTCAACAATGCCACCCTCCCCTTTATCATCAAGCTGGCCCAACAAGGGTATCGTCAGGCACTGCTGAGCGACCCCAACCTGCTGCACGGGCTCAACGTGATGGAGGGCAAGCTCACCTGCAAGGAAGTGGCCGTGGCACATGGCCTTGCCTACACGGATCCCCTGACCCTGCTGAACTGATCTGCGCTGGCCTGCGCCAGTTGGAGATGAGTGAAAATCCGCCCGCGATGGGCGGTTTTTTTATTCCTTTATTTTGCATGTCACCCCTTGTGAACACGATTAGTGCAATCGACTCACCAGCCTTTGACCCCGGATCACGAATTACCTACAATCGCGCAAACTCATCACATCCCGGAAATGACATCATGAGCCAAGTCACTCACAGCAAATTGCTGATCTTAGGGTCAGGCCCGGCCGGTTACACCGCGGCCGTCTATGCCGCCCGCGCCAACCTCAATCCCCTGCTCATCACCGGCATGCAGCAAGGGGGTCAGTTGACCACCACCACCGAAGTGGAAAACTGGCCAGGTGATCCGGAAGGCCTGACCGGCCCGGCCCTGATGGAACGCATGAAAGAGCATGCGGAGAAGTTCGATACCCGCATCCTGTTTGATCACATCAACAGTGTCGAACTGACTCAGCGCCCGTTCCGCCTCAAGGGCGACAACGGCGAGTACACCTGCGATGCCCTGATCATCGCGACCGGCGCCTCCGCAAAGTATCTGGGTCTGCCCTCCGAAGAGGCCTTCAAGGGGCGCGGCGTCTCCGCCTGTGCCACCTGTGACGGTTTCTTCTACCGCAATCAGGAAGTGGCGGTGATTGGCGGCGGCAACACCGCAGTTGAAGAAGCCTTGTATCTGGCCAACATCGCCAAGAAGGTGCACCTGATCCACCGCCGCGACGAATTCCGTGCCGAGAAGATCCTGATCAAGCGTCTGCACGACAAGGTCGCGAGCGGTAACATCGTGCTGCACACCCACCAGACCCTGGACGAAGTGCTGGGTGATCAGATGGGAGTCACCGGTGTGCGCCTGCGCAACACTCAGGACAACAGCACCAGCGAGCTGGCGCTGATGGGCGTCTTCATCGCCATCGGTCACCAGCCCAATACCCAGATCTTCGATGGCCAGCTGGAGATGCAAAACGGCTATCTGAAGGTACGTGGCGGCCTCGACGGTTTTGCCACCCAGACCAGCATTGAAGGTGTCTTCGCTGCCGGCGATGTGGCCGACCACAACTACCGTCAGGCGATCACCTCTGCCGGTACCGGCTGCATGGCAGCCCTCGATGCCGAACGCTACCTTGACGCGCAATAAACAAGCGCAGATGTGATATAAGGCATACCAATCGGTATGCCTTTTTTATTTAAAGGAGTCTAATGAAACAGAAGATATTGATTGTCGAAGATAGCCTGACCATCCGCCGTATGCTGACTCAGGCCATTGCCCAGCAAACTGGCCTCGAGATTGACGCCTTCGATACCCTCGAAGGTGCCCGTCACTGTCGGGGAGAGGAGTATGTGGTCGCGCTGGTGGACTTGACCTTGCCGGATGCGCCCCGTGGCGAAGCGGTCAACGAGCTGCTGGCTCGAGGTTTGCCGGTGGTGATCCTCACTGCCGACATCAGCGAGGATAAACGTGCCGCCTGGCTGGAAACCGGCGTGCTGGACTATGTGATGAAGGATTCGCGCCACTCGCTGCAATATGCCGTCAGTCTGGTGCACCGTCTCTATCTCAACCAGTCCATCGAAGTGCTGGTAGTCGACGACTCACGCACCTCCCGTCACCGCACCATGGCCCAGTTGCGCAAGCAGTTGTTGCAGGTGCATGAGGCCAGTCATGCCCGTGAAGCGATGGCGATGCTGGAGCAACACCCGGACATCCGGCTGGCACTGGTCGACTACTATATGCCGGATATCGATGGCATCAGTCTGGTGCGGATGCTGAGAGAGCGATACAGCAAGCAGCAGCTCGCGATTATCGGGATCTCGGTCTCGGACAAGCGCGGTCTCTCTGCTCGCTACCTCAAGCAAGGCGCCAACGACTTTCTCAACCAGCCGTTCGAGCCGGAAGAGCTGCAGTGTCGGGTCAGCCACAATCTGGAGGCCCTTGAGCAGTTCAACAGTATTCAGGAATCAGCCAATCGTGACTACCTGACCGGTCTCTACAACCGGCGCTACTGGTTCAACGAAGGGCAAAAATGGTTTGAAGAGCATCAGCGCCAGCAGACGCCTCTCGCACTCTGTGTGCTCGATGTGGATCACTTCAAGCAGGTCAACGATCACTGGGGCCATGCCATCGGCGATCAACTGCTCTGCCATCTGACCCGGCTACTGACCCAGTTCTTCCCCGATGCCATGATCGCCCGCTTTGGCGGAGAGGAGTTTGCCATGATGGTGCCTCACTGTACCGTCCCCGTGTTGATCAAGCGTCTTGAAGGGCTGCGTCAGCAGCTGCGCCAGCAACCCTTGTCACCGGAAACCCCGCTCTTTGTTCGCGCCAGTTACGGCGTGATCAGCGTCGGGCGGATATCCATGGACGAGGCGCTGAGCGTAGCGGATCGGCTGCTCTATCAGGCAAAGAACACCGGTCGCGACAAGATAGTCTCTCAAGAGACAGCTATCTGAATCCTCAGGGCATCAGTCCCGTGTATTACCGCCCGACAGACTTTCCAGCAGGAGAGTCTGCGGGTTCCTTTCCTGCCACAGTCTCCCCATCACAATGACTATCGAAAGTCAGTAAGTCTTGTCGACCCGCACCCCATCATCGAAGTAGAGAATGCGCACCTTGTCCCCATTGGCAAAGACCATGGCGGGATCATAATCCTGGATCACGTTGATAAGGGCATTTTGCTCGTTGCGGATCAGCAGCTCCACCAGCTTGTTTTCCACCACGGTTCCCCCGGACTGGTATTGCTGCGCAGCCGCAGCACCTGCGAGCGCGCCGACGGCGGTGGCTATTTCACGGCCATGACCGCCACCAAACTGGTTGCCAAGCAGACCGCCCAACACGGCACCACCCAGCGTCTTCCAGCCAGAGTGCTCGGACTCCAGGATCTGGCGCTGGGTAATATTGCGCACCGTTTCGACCTGACCAAACACCACCTGATTGACCGGCCGCGCGGTATTGCGCTGGTAGACCTCCGCCCCGGCGGGCGCCGTGACAAAGCAGAGCAAGCTGGATACTATCAGGATAATGGCCTTCATCTATGAACCTCGTTGCCTTATGTCTCGCTATCTTACCCAACTGGATGATGAGCTTTGCTGGTTTCCCGACCCCAGCCATGCGCTGGAAGAGCCCAACGGCTTGCTGGCGATCGGCGGGGATCTCTCCCCTGCCAGATTGCTGGCAGCTTACCACAAGGGGATCTTCCCGTGGAATGAACCCCACCAACCGACCCTGTGGTGGTCACCGGATCCCCGTGGGGTGATCCGTCCCGACCAACTCCATGTGGGGCGGACACTGCAGAAGATTATCCGTCGAACCCCATTCGATATTTCCGTCAATCGCGCCTTTAATGAAGTCATCACCGCCTGCGCCGCCCCTCGTCGCACTGCCGATGGCACCTGGATCAGCCAACCCATGATCGATGCCTACCAGCAGTTGCACCAACTGGGTCATGCCCACTCTATCGAGATCTGGCAGGAGGGAGAGCTGCAAGCGGGACTGTATGGCCTCTCTATCGGCCGACTGTTTTGCGGTGAATCCATGTTCAGCCGGATTGATAACGGCGCCAAACTTGCCATGGTGGCACTCTGTCGCCACTTCGCCCGCCATCACGGCGCCCTCATCGATTGCCAGATGCAGAACCCGTTTCTGGCGACCCTGGGTATCGAGGAGTGGCCAAGGGCCCGTTTTCTGGCCGAGCTGGCGCGCCTTGGCCATCAACCACTATTGGCTTCCTGCTGGCAAGAGGGGGAAATCAGCCTATGACTGAAGAAGTGATCCTAAAAGTAGGGCTGACTCCCAAGCATCCCTGCAGTTATCTGGACCATGAGCAGGAGCAATTGCTGGTACTGATGGATCACAATCTGCTCAACGCCAACGGTTACGAGCGATTGTTGACTGCCGGTTTTCGCCGCAGTGGCAACGACATCTATCGTCCCCACTGCCCGGCTTGCCATGCCTGCCAGTCCCTTCGTATTCACAGTGAACACTTTCGTCCCAGCCGCGGCCAGAAGCGGATCCGCCAGCTCAACAGGGATATCGAGATCGTCCTGAGCTACGATGACAAACCCGAGTATTACCTGCTCTACGAACGCTATATCCGCGAACGCCACCACGATGGCAGCATGTATCCCCCCAACCGCAGCCAGTATCGCGGTTTTCTCCATTGTGACTGGATGCCGCCACTCTATCTGGAGATGCGCAAGGAGGGCCGTCTTATCGGCGTGGCCACCACAGACCTGCTACCCCACTCCTTGAGCGCCATGTACACCTTCTTCGATCCGGATTATGCCGATCGCTCCCTGGGCACCTTTGCCATCCTTTGCCAGCTCGATCTGGCCAGGCGAACCGGGCGAAGCTGGCTCTATCTTGGCTATCTGGTAGAGGCGTGTCGCAAGATGAATTACAAACGCAATTACCTCCCTCATGAGCTGTTAATTCAGGGGGAATGGAAAAATATCGACACCAAGCCCGAGTAAACTTTACACATAGCCTTAAATCCGGCATGATCCAGCGGTTTTTTGTTGTGGCTTATCAAGAGGATTCAATGGCTAAAGAAGACAGTATTGAGATGCAGGGCACTATTCTCGAAACCCTGCCCAATACCATGTTCCGTGTGGAACTGGAGAATGGTCACGTGGTTATCGCTCATATTTCAGGCAAGATGCGCAAAAACTACATTCGTATCCTGACTGGAGACAAAGTAACGGTAGCACTGACTCCCTACGATCTCTCCAAGGGACGTATTGTTTTCCGCTCTCGCTAAGCCAGGAATTCAGCAAAAAACCCCAACCTTTCGGTTGGGGTTTTTTGTCGTTTTCTGATCACTGACGCTTAGTGGGAAACAGCTTCAACATTGACCTGAAAATCAAAGCTGAGGCTGTCATTTACCAACTCAACCTTCACAATTCCCCCGTCAACCAGTGAACCGAACAGGATCTCGTTGGCCAGGGGTTTCTTGAGGTGCTCCTGGATTACCCGACCCATCGGTCTGGCCCCCATGGCTCTGTCATACCCCTTCTCCGCCAACCAGTGGCGGGCACGCTCGGACACCTCGAGAGAAACTCCCTTCGCATCCAGTTGAACCTGCAATTCGACAATGAACTTGTCGACCACCTGATGGATCACCGTCATATCGAGATGGTTGAACCAGATGGTGTGATCAAGCCGGTTACGGAACTCCGGACTGAAGGTCTTGTTGATCACCGCCATGGCATCGTGGCTCAAATCCTGTTGCTGGAAGCCAATCGATTTGCGTTGGGTCTCCTGCACACCGGCGTTGGTAGTCATCACCAAAATGACGTTACGGAAATCCGCCTTGCGCCCGTTGTTATCGGTCAAGGTGCCGTTGTCCATCACCTGCAACAGCAGATTGAATACGTCCGGGTGAGCCTTCTCTATTTCGTCAAGCAACACGACGGAATGAGGGTGTTTGATCACCGCATCGGTCAGTAAACCACCCTGCTCAAAACCGACATAGCCGGGAGGCGCACCAATCAGGCGTGAGACGGTGTGGCGTTCCATGTACTCGGACATATCAAAGCGCAGCATCTCGACACCCAATGCCTTGCCCAACTGCTGGGTCACCTCTGTTTTACCAACACCGGTAGGACCGGCAAACAGGAAGCAACCAACCGGGCGACGCTCGTTGCCAAGTCCTGAACGAGAGAGGCGAATCGCATCGGTCAGCACCTCGATGGCTTTATCCTGACCAAAGACCACCATCTTCAGATTGCGCTCCAGGTTCTTCAGCACCTCTTTATCCGAGGAAGAAACTGATTTCTCCGGAATGCGGGCAATCTTGGCCACAATGGACTCAATTTCCTGCACATTGATCACTTTCTTGCGCTTGCTCGCAGGCAGCAACCGTTGACCGGCACCCGCCTCGTCGATCACATCGATCGCCTTGTCGGGTAAGTGACGATCATTGATGTACTTGGCAGAGAGCTCGGCAGCTGCACGGATCGCCTTGGCGGTATAGCGTACACCGTGGTGGGCTTCGTAGCGACTCTTGAGCCCCATCAGGATGCGAGTGGTGTCATCGATAGTCGGCTCGACAATATCGATCTTCTGGAAGCGACGGGCCAGCGCACGGTCTTTCTCGAAGATCTGGGCGTACTCCTGATAAGTGGTGGATCCCACACAGCGGAGCAAACCATTGGAGAGCAGCGGCTTGATCAGGTTGGCCGCATCCAGCTGACCACCGGATGCCGCACCGGCACCAATGATGGTATGGATCTCGTCGATAAAGAGAATGGCCCCTTCTTGACGCTCAATCTGCTTGAGCAGTACCTTGAGGCGCTTCTCGAAATCCCCACGGTATTTGGTGCCCGCCAGCAGAGAACCCATATCCAGCGAATAGATGGTACTGCCCGCAATCACCTCGGGGACATCCCCCTTGACGATGCGATAGGCCAACCCTTCAGCAATGGCGGTTTTCCCCACGCCCGCTTCACCCACCAGCAGCGGGTTGTTCTTGCGACGGCGGCAGAGCACCTGAATGGTACGGTTGAGCTCCTGATCACGGCCAATCAGCGGATCGATGCGCCCTTCCAGCACCAGCTGGTTCAGGTTGGTGGCAAAGCTCTCGATCTGTGCGGCCGAGACATCATCATCAGACTCGGGATTGTTATTGCTGCCGAGATCAGGCTTGCTGTCCTTGCGAACCCCATGGGAGAGGAAATTGACGACGTCGAGACGGCTGATCTCGGCTTTTTTCAGGAAATAGGCAGCTTGTGACTCCTGCTCACTGAAGATAGCGACCAGCACGTTGGCGCCGCTGACTTCGGTATTGCCGGAGGATTGCACATGGAAGACGGCACGCTGCAACACGCGCTGGAAGCCCAGTGTCGGCTGGGTTTCACGATCTTCATCATCGCGCGGTATGAGCGGAGTAGTTTGGGTGATGAATGCGCGGATCTCCTTGCGCATCTGCTCAACATCGGCACCACAAGAGCTCAGCGCCTCATGGGCTGAACTGTTATCCAGAAGGGCTAACAACAGGTGCTCGACGGTCATGAATTCGTGGCGCTCGTCACGGGCCAGTTTGAAAGCCTCGTTCAGCGTCTTTTCTAGATCTTTATTCAACATAGGCACCTCCCCTAGTACAGCTACAATGTGGTGTCACACTCGCCATCAAGTCATCAGATTCAAGCCTTTTCCATAGTACAGAGCAGTGGATGTTCGTTGTTACGTGCATAGGTGTTGACCTGGACAACCTTGGTTTCGGCGATCTCTGCGGTAAACATGCCGCAGACACCCTTACCACTATAATGCACACTCAGCATGACCTGAGTCGCCTTGTCCAAATCCATACCAAAGAACTTTTGCAGCACCTCCACCACAAACTCCATGGGCGTGTAGTCATCGTTGTTCAACACAACCTTATACATGGGTGGCGGCTGCAGTTTTGTTTTCTCTGCTTCTGCAATCTCTTCATTAGCAAAGAGTTCTTTCTGCTTGCTCATAATCGCGCTTTGGTACCTCTAGATTACTACCGTCTAACACAAGGTTGTCAATAGACTTGTTAACCAGATCACATCAGCTGTTAACAACTTCTTGACTCGCTCAAAAGTTAGACTAGATTGGTTACTTGCTAATCTGTGCCCGTCTGCTATGGGCCCATGTCCCTAGTTATAAAGGGCTGGCGCAGGTTACTCAACGACTTCTGGGTAATCAATAAAAGGATGTAGAAGTATGGCAACCGGCACAGTTAAGTGGTTTAACAACGCAAAAGGATTTGGGTTTATCTGTCCGGAAGGGGGCGGTGAGGATATCTTCGCTCACTACTCCACGATTCAAATGGAGGGCTACAAGACCCTGAAAGCGGGTCAGGCTGTCAATTTTGAACTGCAACAGGGGCCGAAAGGAAATCACGCCTCTGTGATTGTGCCAAACGAAGCACAAAATATGTAAATAACACCCGTTGGATAAATAAAAAACCGGTTCCTCTCTGAGCAACCGGTTTTTTATTGTCATATTTCTGGCGAATCCTGCCTCCTCACGGGATCACAGGGTTATCACCAGCCATGATCAGTCGTGATATTCACTGCAGGCGATCAGGGTATTTTCCATCAGGCTGGCGACCGTCATCGGGCCCACGCCACCGGGTACCGGAGTAATGAAGGAGGCATGGCTGCGCGCCGTCTCAAACTCTACATCCCCGACCAGCGAGCCATCAGCCAGGCGATTGATGCCCACATCGATCACCAATGCCCCCGGTTTGATCCACTCGCCAGGAATGAAGTTGGGCTTGCCGACCGCAACAACCAGCAGATCGGCACGGCGAACCTGCTCTTCCAGATCCCGGGTAAAGCGGTGACAGGTCGTGGTTGTGCAGCCAGCCAGCAACAATTCGAGGGTCATGGGACGCCCGACGATGTTGGACGCTCCCACCACGACCGCATGCAGACCGTGCGTCTTCACGCCGGTGGTCTCGATCAGTGTCATGATCCCTTTCGGAGTGCAGGGACGCAGCGCCGGAATACGTTGGGCCAGACGGCCGACGTTATACGGGTGAAATCCATCTACATCCTTGTCAGGCTGGATCCGCTCCAGCACCTGAGTGGTATCAAAGTGATCCGGCAACGGCAACTGAACCAGAATGCCATCTACGTGGCTATCCGCATTCAGCCGGTCGATCAGCGCCAGCAGCTCTTCCTGACTGGCGGTTGCACTCAGATCATAGGAGCGGGAGAGAAAACCCACCTCCTCGCACGCCCGACGTTTGCTGCCGACATAGACCTGAGAGGCGGGATCCGCCCCCACCAGAATGACTGCCAGCCCTGGAGCCCGTTTCCCTGCCGCCAACCGCTGTTGGACTTGCGCCGCGACCTGGCTGCGAATCGTTTGCGCAACCTGTTTTCCATCTATGATTTTGGCAGACATCGTTCTCCACTCACCATGTGTTCAACTGCCGCGCATTGTCGCATTTTTTTAGCCGGGATGTTAGCGGCAGACGCACGCCAGACCTGTAGAGGGCAATAAGTAGGCACTTGAATTTACTGGGGGAAAAAGTCGTTGACGCTGCCCCTTACGCTTGGCTATGATGCCCGCCCGTTGCCCAGTACGACTCTTGTCGATATGCTGGTCAGGGATTTTCGGTGATTAGCGCAGCCCGGTAGCGCATCTGGTTTGGGACCAGAGGGTCAAAGGTTCGAATCCTTTATCACCGACCATGTTCATCGACTCGTCTTCAAGACGTGTTGGTACAAAGCGCCCTTAGCTCAGTTGGATAGAGCAACGGCCTTCTAAGCCGTGGGTCGCAGGTTCGAATCCTGCAGGGCGCGCCATTGATGCTCTCCTTTTCTTCTGGGTTGGCGAGCGTTGATGACAATTTCAGTGGTGGCTGTAGCTCAGTTGGTAGAGTCCCGGATTGTGATTCCGGTTGTCGTGGGTTCGAGCCCCATCAGCCACCCCATTATTATGTCGATAATCGCCGCAAGGTGATGTCCATCGACTTGGAGCAGTGGCCTTCTGGTCTGCTCCACAAAAAACCGGCCTTAGCCGGTTTTTTGTTTTGCGCTCGACTGTACCTTGCCTTGTCTGCAAGGCCATTATCCTCCAGATCGATAAACGCGGCTCCGCCCATTTGTCACGATGTGTGCCTCCCCATCGATACACACAGCCACTCTCCCCCACACATCAGCCTGCCCGGTTCTTTTTCTGTATTTCCCAAGTGCCATTGATATGCTGATCGCTCTTCTTCTCTCCTGCTTTCCGTTGGAGCTTTTCTATGCAACGCATTCTTTTTGTCGAAGATGATCCCGAGATTGGCCAGCTCATCAGCAGTTGGCTCGGTCGCCACGATATGGACGTGATCCTCGAGCCCAGAGGGGATATGGCACTGGCCCGGGTAGAGGCCGAGCAGCCCGATCTGGTACTGCTCGATATCATGTTGCCGGGGCAAGATGGCATGTCCCTCTGTCGGGATCTTCGGCCACGCTTCGACGGCCCCATCGTAATGCTCACCTCGCTGGACAGCGACATGAACCAGATCCTGAGTCTGGAGCTGGGCGCCAACGACTACATCCTCAAAACCACCCCGCCCCCCGTGCTACTGGCCAGACTGAGGGTGCAGTTTCGCCAGCACCAGCAAGCATCAACCCAACCGGCAGCCACCAGCAGCGTTCCCCAGCAACTGCAATTTGGTCGGCTACGGGTGGATGGTCCGGGACGAGATGTGCGGCTCGATGGCGAGAGCATTGCTCTCTCGACCGCCGATTTTGATCTGTTGTGGGAACTCGCTTGTCACGCCGGCCAGATCCTAGGACGGGAAGCTCTCTTTCGCAGCTTGCGCGGCCGGGAGTACGACGGTCAGGATCGCAGCATGGATGTGGCCATCTCCCGCCTGCGCCGCAAACTGGGTGATAACCCTGACAACCCGACCCGGATCAAGACGGTGCGCCAGAAAGGCTACCTCTTCGTCCCCCACGCCTGGGAATAACCCTTTTTCGGGAGCACCGCCATGCGCCGTCTCTTTATCCAGTTCTATCTGTTGCTGATCAGCTGCTTCACCCTGGCCATCCTGCTGGTGGGCGTGGTCTATCAGGTGACCGCCGAACGGGCGGGTGATCGCTATCTCGAACGCATGATGCAAGGATCCCTTGGCCTGTTGACCGGCGAGTTGGCAAGAACCCCGCCAGAGCGCTGGCCCGATCGACTGGCCGAGCAGAGCAGTCAGTTCACCCTCCCCCTCAAGATCGGCGAGCTGGTGCGCCAGCCCCTGGCAAGCGAGGATCAGGCCTTTCTGGCTGCCGGCAACATTGTCATCGTCGAGGAGGATGACACCTTCCTGCAGCGCATTCCCGATACCGATCGGGTGCTGATTGTCGGCCCTGTACCCTACCTCTCCTACCTGCACGAGCTGCACTGGGTCGATGTGGGGCTGCTGCTGGTGATCGGCCTATCCCTCGGCCTGCCCATTCTGCTCTGGTTGCGTCCCCACTGGCGCGGCTTGCAGCAGTTGGAGCAAACCGCACGTCGCGTAGGCGATGGGGATCTCTCCTGCCGAACCAATCTGCCACCGGGCAGCAGTCTGGCCCGGGTGGGACGCACCTTCGATCAAATGGCGACCCAATTGCAAGCCATGATTGCCAGCCGCAAGCAACTGACCGATGCCATCGCCCACGAGTTGCGCACCCCGCTGGTCCGGTTGCGCTATCGGCTTGCCATGCTCGATCCTGCCCCTGCCGAGCAGGAGCAGCAGGCGCTGGAGCGAGATCTGGGGGCGCTGGACGCCCTGATCGAAGAGATGCTCACTTACGCCAAGCTGGATAGACCCGAACTGCCGCTGCAGCAGGACGAGCTTGAACTCAGCCACTGGGCACAAGCGCATCTCGGCGACTGGCAAGCGCTGGCCCCCGAAAAGAAGCTCACCCTCGATCTGCCGCCACGCCACATGCCCTGGTGCGGCGATCAGCGTCTGCTGACGCGCGCGGTGGAGAACCTGATCGGCAATGCCCTGCGCTACGCCGAGAGCGAGGTTACCCTCTCCATCTCGCGGCTGCAGGAGAACTATCTGCTGGAGGTGAACGACGATGGGCCGGGGATCGATCCGGCGCTGGCGCCCCAGATCTTCGAACCATTCGTCCGCCTTGATCAGAGCCGGGATCGTCGCACCGGCGGCACCGGGTTGGGACTGGCCATCGTGCGCAGCATTGCCCGTCATCACGGGGGGGATGTGGCGCTGCTGGCCAGTGACCACGGCGCCCGCTTCTGCCTCACCCTCCCTGTACATTTGGATACAAACCGTCACCAAGTGCTCACTGAAGTACCGCGCTCAGCGTCATAGGATGAAGTCATGGAGAAATGCTCCATACCACCAATCCGAATAAGGAAATTGATCATGAAAAAAATCATTCCCCTGACTCTGGCCGCTGTTTTCGCCCTGACTTCCGGTTTCACCATGGCGGCCACCCCGACCAAAACTGCCGCTCCGCAAGCTACCCAGACCAAGGTGGTGAAAAAACACCATAAAGCCACCCACGCCAAGACCCCTGCCGTCAAAGTCGCACCGAAAACCAAGTGATCCAACCGGTCACTGGATAACACAGAGG
The DNA here is from genome assembly GCF_040907905.1 of Aeromonas sp. s13. NCBI lineage: Bacteria > Pseudomonadati > Pseudomonadota > Gammaproteobacteria > Aeromonadales > Aeromonadaceae > Aeromonas > Aeromonas sp. s13. The sequence goes on from NZ_JBFOCS010000068.1 coordinate 25,888, forward strand.
GAGGCTGACGCCTCCCTTTCCATCTCTTCCCGAAATTTTCCTGACGAGCGCCTCCCTCGTCCAAACCGGATCCACGACCCGGCTCCCCCTTTGCGGGAAACGGTCAATGACCACAGGAACATGGCATGTGGCGTCATCTGTTTAAATGGCTCGGCCCCGTGTGCAGCTTGCTGCTGCTCGGCACCGCACTGACCGTACTGTATCACCTGACTCAGGCATGGCACTGGCACGATATTCGTATGGCCATCTGGTCCCAACCCCTGCCGCGACTGGCGGGCGCCCTGCTACTGACCCTGCTCAGTTATGGTTGCCTCTGCAGCTATGACATGCTGGCGCTCCATGCGCTGGGCAAGCGCCTTCCCTGGCAACAGGTCAGCATCACCTCCTTTATCGCCTACACCTTCTCCAACACCCTGGGCTTCGCCCTGCTGACCGGCACCTCGGTACGCTATCGGCTCTACTCAGCTCTCGGTCTGGCGACCGGTGAGGTAGCCCGAGTGGTGCTGTTCTGCTCCATCACCTTTTTCCTCGGCCTGCTGGCGTGGGGAGGTGGCGCCCTACTGACCTGCGATGTATCACAGCTGCTGCCTGACTGGCCGCAGTGGGCAGATACCCTGCTCAGGCTGGCGGGCGTCATGGCTCTGCTGTTGGTCACCTGCTACCTCTGCTGGCCCACACACCGTCTCTCCTGGCGCGAACACAGCCTGATCCTGCCCGGCTTCAAAGTACGTCTGTTGCAACTGTTGGTCGCGCTGGCCGACTGGATGGCCGCCGCCGCCGTGCTGTTTGTGCTGTTGCCCGCCGATAGCGTCCCCTACCCTGTGCTGCTCAGTGCCTTCGTGCTGGCCAGCTTCCTCGGGGTGCTGGCCCACGTGCCGGGCGGGATCGGGGTGTTCGAAGCGAGCATGAGCCTGTTGCTGGCTAACTACCTGCCAACCGACAAGCTGCTCGCCTCGCTGCTGCTCTATCGCTGCATCTATTACGTGCTGCCTTTCCTCTGCGCCCTGCTGCTCTTTGCGAGTCAGGAGATGCTGCAGCAGAAGGCTCGCTGGCATCGGTTGCAGGGGATTATGAGTGCCATTCAGGAGTTTCTGCCCGCCCTTATCAGCGTCGGTACCTTCGCCGCCGGCAGCCTGCTGCTCTGCTCGGGCATGATCCCGACCATGCGCAGCCACATCGAAGTGTGGCTGCAGGTGTTGCCTCTCCACCTACTGGAGCTCTCCCACGTGCTCGGCAGCGTGAGCGGTATCCTCCTGATCCTGCTGGCGCGCAGCCTCTACCGCCGTCACGACGCCGCGTTTCGCATCACCCAGCTGCTGCTGGCACTGGGGATCGCCTTCTCCCTGCTCAAGGGGGGGGACTGGGAGTCAGCCCTGCTGCTTGGCAGCTTTCTACTCATCATGACCCCCTGCCGCTCCCTCTTCTATCGCAAGGGGTCGCTGCTCTATCCCCAGTACACCCCGGGCTGGCTCATCTCGGTCGGCGCCGTGCTGCTGGGAGCACTGTGGCTGCTGCTCTTCTCCTACCGTCAGGTGGAGTATGACCACGCCCTCTGGTTCCACTTCTCGCCCCATAGCGGGGCGGCCCGCGGCCTGCGCGCCATGGGGAGCGTGGTGGCCGTGCTGGCCTTGGCCGGGGTTGCCCAGTTGCTTGCGCCGCTGCGCGTGGTCGGTGAAAAGCCGGACAAGGAGGCGCTTGCTCGCGCCCACGAACTGGTGGTGCGTGAAGGGGGGATCCACGGCTATCTGGCCCAGTTGCAGGACAAGTCCCTGTTGTTCCACCCCGCCGGTGACGCCTTCCTGATGTATGGCATCGAGGGCAACAGCTGGATTGTGATGGGGGATCCCGTCGGTCGCCCCGAGCAGATCGAAGAGCTGCTCTGGCAATTTCGCGAGCGGTGCGACGAGCACGACGCCAATCCGGTCTTTTATCAGGTCTCGGCCCGCTATCTGCCACTCTATCTGGAGCTGGGGCTGATCCCCTTCAAGCTTGGTGAAGAGGCGATGGTCGATCTGGCCAGCTTCGATCTGGCGGGCAGCCGGCTGCGCAACCTGCGCCAGAGCCACGCCAAGGGCAAACGGGAAGGGTTGACCTTCGAGGTGGTCGAGGCAAGCGCCGTGGCCCCCCTGCTGCCCAGATTGCAGACCGTCTCCGATACCTGGCTACAGAGCAAGATGGGCAAGGAGAAGGGCTTCTCGGTCGGCCGCTTCGAGCCTGACTACCTGACCTTGAGCCCGGCTGCGCTGGTCTGGCACGAGGGGCAGATCGTCGGGTTTGCCAACCTCTGGGTGAGCGATAACAAGGAGATGCTCTCCATCGATCTGATGCGCTACAGCCTGGATACCGGCACCGCCCCCATCATGGATTTTCTCTTTGTCGAACTGCTGCTGTGGGGCAAGGCGCAAGGGTACGCCAGCTTCAATCTGGGGATGGCCCCCATGTCCGGCTTCAACGATCACCCGCTCAACAGCTACTGGGCCCGCCTTGGCAATACCCTGTTCGTCCGTGGCAGCCGCTTTTACAACTTCCAGGGGCTCAGACGCTACAAGGAGAAATTTTCGCCCCGCTGGGAACCCCGCTACCTGCTCTGCAGCAGCAAGCTGGTACTGCCCAGAACCCTGACTCACCTGATCACCCTGATTAGCCGCGGCCCGCTGGGGCTGATCAAGAAATAGGAGCATGGCCAATGAGAGCCTTGATTTTGCTGTTACTCAGTCTCGTACTGCCCGTTTCGTCTTTTGCGGCGCACGCCGCCCCGGTCAAGGATGACCTGAGCCTGATTGAGCTGCCGGTCAAGCAGCCATCCGAGGCCCCCATGGTGATCTTTCTCAGCGGCGATGGTGGCTGGGCAGCGCTCGACAAGGGGTTGAGCACCCAGTTTCAGCTGCACGGCATGCCGGTCGTGGGCTGGAGCTCCCTCACCTACTACTGGAAGAAGAAAACCCCGGAGCAGGTGACCGCCGATCTGGAGCGGATCCTCGATGATTACCAGACTCGTTGGCAGCGTCCCCGCTGGCTGCTGGTCGGCTTCTCGTTTGGTGCCGAGATTGTCCCCTTCGTCATCAACCGGTTGCCGGAGCACTATCGTCAGGGACTAGTCGGGGCCGTGATGCTCTCCCCCTCTACCAGCTCGGATTTCGAGATCCACGTCAGCGACATGCTGACCCACAAGACCCGCAGCTACCCGACCGAACCGCAGGTGAAGACCATCCGCGATCTGCCGATGCTCTGCCTGCAAGGAGCCGATGACGATGACGGCGACCGCCTCTGCCCCCGTCTCAACCAACCCAACGTCACCAGCGTCACCCTGCCGGGAGGACACCATTTTGACGATAACTACCCCCAGCTCTATCAGGCCATCACCAAGCATCTGAACCAGCCCCGGATCCGCTGACTGTGGAGCATTAACCGGTATCACCACGGAATGCCTTTTAAGTACCGAGCAGGGCAAATCAGCGAGCAATGAAAAGGGCCTCTCTTGCGAGAGGCCCTTGTACTGAATTGGGCGGAAACTTTAAAAGGATCGACCAATGGATTGGCCGTGGCGTCAAGGTCACCGAGGCTTTTCACTACGATTGCCCAAGAGGTTCAGCCAGATGCTGGGCTATCAACAATGAAGATTCGCATTCCTATGCCAGCAACCACGCGGGGATTGCGCCAGAAAGCAAAAAGCCCCGATGTTTCCATCAGGGCTTTGCAATTTGGCGGTGAGGGAGACTGCCTCAATCAATACCGGACACATTCAATATATTCAATTAAAATCAGTACCTTACAGAACAATAAGTCCAGCATCGCCCGACTGAAAATGACTCTATCCCGTACTAAATGGCACAATGGATGGCATAGTCCATAACATGCCACATTCTCAAGGAATCCTTCCTACGGCACTTCTTACAGATACCAAAGCACGTAATCTCAAGCCTAGCGACAAAACGATTGCACATGGTGGTGTGACTGGCCTTGAATTGCCACCATTGTTTTTCTAGACAATCTGTTGCTGACAAATAAACTGCCTTTCAAACTCTACCGGCGACAGCCCATCATTGAAACCATGGAGCCTGATTGGTTTGTAAAACATCTCGATATAATCAAATACGTCGCTGTGGGCTTCGTCTCTTGTCGGGTAAATCCTGTGCTTGATCCGCACCCGTTTGAGCAACTGAAAGAAGCTCTCGGCGACAGCGTTGTCGTGACAGTTACCACGCCGGCTCATACTGCAACTCAGGTTGTGGGCTTTCAGAAAGTCCTGCCATTTGTCACCACCGATCAAGTTGCTGCCCTGATCCGAATGCACCAGTACCGGCTGCTTGAGCTTGCGCCACCAGACGGCCATCAAGACACGCATCAACCGCCAGGTCTGCCGTCATGCGTGACTTCATCGCCTAGCTGGCGATCTGGCGAGAGAACAGGTCGAGCACTACTGCCAGGTACAGCCCCCCTTCTTGAGTGCGGATGTAGGTAATGTCAGCCTCCCAAGAGATGGCGGGGGCTGGCACCTTAAACTGACGTGCCAGTGTGTTTGGGGCAGCCTGTGTGCTCTTTTGCCTCCAAAATGTCCCTTGCGGCGTTGATATCCCGTTTGCGAATGCAGCCCTTCCCGCTTCATTAATCTGGCCACTCAGTGCTTGCCGCAGGCTTCTTCTCCATCACGAAGGTCGCGATGGTTCTTGCGATAACCGTAGACAGCATCACTTTCCAGCCTGGATTGCTTGACCAATCCGATCAGTCGTTCGTCCTCCTGCTGGCGTGGCGAGGTAGGCTGTTTCAGCCAAGCGTAGAAGCCACTTCGGTGAATCCCCAGGGTCTGGCATAGGGTAACGACACTGTACCGGTCGAGTCGGGAGGTTATGAACGCGTACCTTGCCTTGACTCGCTGGCAAAGTATGCCACGGCCTCCTTTAGGATATTGCGCTCCTCGGTGACCTGGTGCAGTTCTTTAGTTCAGGCGGCGGATCTCGGATTGCAAGGCAGACTCTTCAAGCAGCTGGTCAGAGGGCTTACCGTACTGCCTGAGCCAAGCATTCAGACTGTGGCTGGATACCCCAAGGACTCGTGCAACGTCAGCCACCGGCCGTCCGCGCTCGGTGATTTGTTTAACCGCTTCGATTTTGAATGTTTCTGGATAACGCTGACGGGTCATAACACCTCCAATAGTTGCCTCATTTTATGGCTGTGAAGTGTCTAGGGAACTGGGGCGATTCATCCGGCCGCAACTGCATCAGAGTGGCGGAATCACCCAGCCTCCCGTAGCCCCTCTGCCCATAAAACCCTCATACGCGACCATCCTCCCCGCGGGGAACCACTGCACGCTAACCATGCACGGCAAGGCTCAACGCATCCCATCGCAACATACCTTCCCACTGATCCAGTGTGCTTTGGTAGGTATCCGCCGCGTTGTAATGGACCATGGCATGCAGGCGGGCATGATGGCCAAGTCGCTTGACCACGTCGGGCATGGCATTGAGGCTGGCCAGCACCCGCGCCAGATCGCCGGGATCGTTTGGCTGATATTTACGGCAATTCACGTCATCGGTGAGGTGTCGGTCCCACCAGGCGCCATCGGCCGGGATCACTACACATAATCCTGCCGCCATGGCCTCCAGAATGGAGAGACCAAACGGTTCCTGATGGCTGGTGGAGACAAAAATGCCGCATTGAGATCGGATCTCGTCAAGATTGGCGGGGTTGGCATACCAATAGGTGTCTGGCAGTTGTGGCTGGGGCTGGCTGCAGGGTTGCAGCGTGCCCTTGGGCTGCAGATAGCACACCATCAGCTCGGGGCGAGCGTCAGGGATCAGTTGATGGGCGGCCAGCATGGTCTCCAGCCCCTTCCAGCGCAGCAACGAGGCCGCCCACAAAATACGAGGCCCCCCCAGAGTCGCTTTGGGCCAATCAATCTCGCTCAAGCCGTTGGTAAATGGCTGCCAGTGTGACGGGAACTCGGTCTCGCCAAGCCGGGCCAGCAACGCCGCCAGGGAGCTGCGCGTCGATTCCAGATAAAAGACAAAACTCGCCCGTTGCAAGGCCCTGGCAGAGAGCCCCGAGCACCCCACAGGGCCATGGATCAGCTGAACCACCCGGCACCGCAACCCGCGGGCCGCCCAGTAAGAGCAGAGATCCACCCCTGGCCCGGACGCCGCCACCAGGCACTTCACCTGCCCCAGACGCAACACCAGCCAGAGGATGAGCAGGGTCTGCCACCCCTGTTTGAGCAGATAGCCGATGCCGGACTCCCGCCCCTTCAATATGTGGGGCAGCCAAAGAGGATGATGCTGACAACGGGACCAGGAGTCGGGATCCTGGGTCAACACATGGCATGTGAGCCCGGGCATCCGTTTGGCCAACTCATCGAGCAGCACTTCGGTCGCAACCTTGGAGCCACCGCGAAACGGGATAGGATCCACAACGATGACCTTTCCGAACACCGGCTCAGTTTGCATGCTCATCTTGCTGCTCCCTTACTCTGGCACCTTGCGGCGGCCAAACCCCAGTTGCACTTTTTGCGCCACTCTTGCCATCCCACTTGCCAGCATATTGCGACCTCTGGCAAGGAGGCGTTGCCCCGCCCAGTGAATGAGTGGTCGGAAGGGTGTGGGGGCCGTGGCGTGCCAACGACCAGCCAGCGCGGCGTCCCACACCGCCGTGACCCCGTCGACATAGCGCGCCACCGTGAACAACTGTGCGGCACGCAACTGAGCGGCCCGCCCCATTTCACATCGGCGCTGCGGATTGCTCAATTGCAGCCAGTGATCAGCCATCTCGGCCCAATCCCCCGGGGTTGCCAGCAAACCGGTCACCCCCTCTTCCACCACTTCGGGGATGCCGCCCACTCGGTAGGCACTGACCGGGAGCCCCAACATGCCCGCCTCCGCCAACGTCAGACCAAACACCTCCTCACGGGCGCCGGAGACCAGCAGATCCACCCCGCCTCGCAAGATAGCGGCACTGTCCGGCCGCTCGCCCAAAAAGTGGACCCGCTCGGCCACCCCGAGCTCGACAGCCAACACCATCAATGCTTCCCGCTCCGGACCGCTGCCAATGATCAGCAACTGGGCCTCCTCCCCCGATGCCATCAGGGCAGCCAGCGAGCGGATCAACAGATCAATCCCCTTGCGTTTGATCAATGAGCCGACGGTTGCGATGATCATATCCCCCGGGGGCAAGCCCAGCATGCCGACGACCGGCCAGTGAGCACCGCCATTCAGGCGAGCGGCATCCACCCCGTTGGGTACCCGGATCAACCGCTCGGCCGCACAGCCATCCTGGCGCCAACCGGTAAACACCGGTTCGCTCACCCCGATCAGCACGCTTGCCTGATGAACCCGCAGGCTGAATCTGTCTCTGGGCTGGTAACGGGCATGGAGGTGGCACACCAGCGGCACCTGCAACACTCGACAGACACCCGCCAGCCACTGACAAGGGGCCGCGCTGTTGGCATGCACCAGCCCAATCTGCCGCTCGGTGATGAGCTCTCTGGCTCGCCGGGAGAGGCGCCGATGGGCTGCAAGATCAAAACGGGGCGCCTGCCATCCCAGCAGCAGGCTGAACGGCTCGACCATGGTTTCTACCCCGAGGGTGGCCGCCTCTGCCGCCAGCGTCGGGCTATTGCACCAGAGCAACGGCGTAAACCGGCTGCGATCGAGGTGGGCCAGCAGATCCAGCAGGCAGCGTTCGCTGCCGCGGATCCAGTCCTCTCCGTAGTGAACCAGCAAAACAGGGGTTGCGTTCATCCTCTTGCTCCCTTTGGTGGCACTGCCGGCAACCGGGTTGCCTCCTGATGCTCCTCAGCGGTGGCCTTCACCTCTGTGGCCGCCTGCTGCACGTACTTGATGGCGGCGACGGCCAGCGCCAACTCCAGATAGATGGGCCAGGTAAAGCCCTGGGTCAGGAAGGATCCCGAAATCACAAACCCCACCATGCTGGCCATCACCCCCTGCATCGCCGTGATCACTGCAGGAGGCATGCCAGCGAGCTGGCAACGCCAGCAACTGCGCAGGGTCACCGTCACCATGCCGATAAACAGCGCCAACCCGACAAAGCCGGTTTCAGCCAGCACCCCGAACCAGGTGGAGTGCACCGCATGATTGAGCCCATCCCAATGGGGGCTGTAGAAGAAGTAGTTGTAATAGAAATTGGACAGGCCCACCCCCACCAGCGGATGGGCCAACGCCATGCCCCAAGCCGCTTGCCAGGCGTAGATCCGCCCCATGGCCGAGGCATCAACCCCGCTCTCGGCGGCGCCGCCAGATGCCCGGTCGCTGATCCCGGCGGCGGCAAACAGCACCACCAGCGCGACCATCCCCATCGAGATCAACAGGGTTTTCGACTTCACCCGCTGCCAGGCAAACAGGCCGCTGACCGCACACACGCCAAGCAAACCGCCGCGGCTCTGGGTGGCGATAATGGCGGCGGCAGTCAGCGCAAAACCAAGCCCCCCCAACAAACGCCCCCCTACCCCATTGCCCTGATTGAGCAGCAAGCTCAGCGAAAAACCGGCAGGAAAGAGCAGCACCAACGCCAGATCGTTGGGATCCCCCAGCACAGAGCCCAGCTCGCGCCCTATTGTCACCCGGGTGCCCTCCACCAGCCCGATCCCGCTCGCCTTGTTGTAGAGGGCCACCAGCGCCACCAGACAGCCCGCCACCACAAAGGTGCGTACCGCCAGCGCAAAATCCCCCGGGGTGCGCACCAGCCAGGCGGTGGCCAGGGTCATCAGATAGATCTTGCTGTAGCTGCCGGTCCAGGTGGCGATCGCCTCGCCCCGGTTGCTGGCAAACAGCACACCGATGGAGACCATCACAAAGAAAGCCGTCAGCCAGCTCAGGGCTGGACTCCAGTAGGGCTTGATCCGGCCGGTCAGCAAAATGTGCCAGACCAGCGCGCCGATGGCGGCCAGCGAGAAGAGCAGCGGGATCTTGAGGGGATAGAGCTGGGGGAACACCTCATGCAGCCGAAAGAAGGAGAAGGTGACAAATCCCAGCACCATCAAGAAGGGCCAGCGCAGGGCAAACCAGATGGCGGGAATGGCAAGGCCGAGCACCGGTAGCAGCAAGGGATGGGGCAGCCGCCACCAGAGCAGGGCCAGCACCAGACAAATGGCGCTTGCCCAGATGGCTGGGGTTAGACGAGCCATGATCCTGCCCACCATTGGCCGAGCCAGACCATCGCCAGCGCCCCGAGCGAACTGGCCCAGAGGGTCGAGAGGCGATACGGCAGCGGCAGCAACCGCTGGCTCACCAGATAAAAGGCCAGCGCCCGTACCAGATAGACCAGCAGCAGAGTCCAGATCACCCCGGCGACCCCGAAGGGGGGGATGGCGAGCAGAAAGCCTGCGACCCCAAGGGCGCTGCAGCCCAGATTGATCACCATCTGGGCATTGCTCTTTTCGCCGCTAAAGCAGCCGACATTGAGCAAGTCCGAAACATTTCGCACCGCCATACCCAGCACCAGCAGCGGAATATAGGCAATCGCCCCGTGATAGCTCTCCGGGGTCAGCCAGCGAATGAGCAAGGGGGCAGTGAGCCCGACAATCCCCGCGGTGACAAACCCCAGTACCGACCCCATCACGCTGTAGTGGGCATTGAGTCGCAGCCCATCCGGCTCGCGCAGCAGCATGAAACGGCGGGGATACCACCAGAGAGCAAAGGGTTGCAGCAACAACCCCACCGCCAGCGCCAGCTTGCCCGCCACCGCGTAGTAGGCGAGCAGCGCCTCCCCCACCACATCGGCCAGCAGCCAGCGATCCAGTCCGCTCAGGGCAAAACCCGCCAGCCCGCTCACCACCAGGGGCAATCCATAGCGCAGCAGCGGCCGATAGTGCTGCCAGTCAAAGCGGATCCCGCTATCTCGCCATTGCCAGAGGCTCAGCAGCAACGCCAGTGCAACGCAGGTCAGGGTGCCGGAGGCCAGCACCCCGCTCACGCCCCAGCCGAGCCAGAGCCACCAGCCGGTCAGCAGGGACTGGATCACCGCCTTGCCTGCGGTCGCCACGAAAAAGAGCCGCGCCTGATTGCGCATGCGCAGCCATGCCAGCGGCACGCCGATCACCCCTTCAAACGGCAGGGCGCAGAGCACCCAGCGCACATCCGCAAGACGGGTTTCAACCGGCAGCCAGGCTTGCACCAGAGGTGCCAGCAGCCAGAGCAGCACCAGACTGGCCAGGGCGATCAACCAGACCAGACCAAACATGCGGGCCACCACCTGCTGGCGCTCCTGCCCATCTTTCGCCAGTCCGGCAAAGCGGTAGAGGGCATCCACCAGCCCGAAGCCCAAAATAAGGGAACCCAGATTGATGAGGGTCAGCAGCACCTCCAGCTGACCGTATTCACGAGGCAGCAGCTGATGGGTCAACACCGGCAGCATCAGCAGGGAGATCCCCTTCATCAGGAGCAAGCCGCCGGCGTAATAGAGCATGGCAATCTGGTTCACACCAAGTTTCATAGGGCCTCCCAGCCACCCGAAGCATCCTGCTCCGGGTCAGCTACCGCTAATGCAAAGCCCACGCCACTCACTCCCGCCCTGAAGCGATAGCCCCTCTGTGCGGCTTAACCGGCCTGAACAAGCCCAGAATGAGACTGGCATTTGCGTTTTGCACAACGCTGGCTGCAAATTGCACCGACAGGCGCAATCTGCCCCTCCTCTTAGCCCCATTTGGCCCGATCTAGCTGGGGCCGTCCTGTTGGCCCGATCCCTGCTTTCTGCTTAGCGAGCAACGGACTGCACCAGAGGGAGAGGTCGCCATGAACACCATCAACCTGCACCGGATGAAAAGCTGGGCCAAACAGGGGGAAACGCCACTGGCTCGCCGGGTATGGCGACTGGCCAAAAGTGCCCGCCACTGGTCATTCCCCGTGATCCCACCCCTGCATCGGCTGCTGTATCGGCTCTATCTGCTGGGCAGCAACGCGCTGGCGACCCTGACCCGCACCCTTTGGTGGACCCCCTTGTTTCAATCTCGCCTCACGGCCCCCGCCCCGCGCCTCTATCTCTATGGCGGCATCCCCTATATCAGCGGTCCGGTCACCATCGAGATCGGCGCCGACTGCCGTCTCAGCGCTGCCATGACCATCAGCGGCCGGGCATCGAGCCAGACACCAAGGCTGGTCATTGGCCGCAATGTCGGGATTGGCTGGCAGACCACCCTGGCGGTGGGCAGCAAGATAGTGCTGGGGGATAACGTCCGGATTGCAGGGCGTGCCTTTCTGGCGGGCTACCCGGGGCATCCGATCAACGCCCGCGATCGCGCCCTTGGCAAACCGGATCGCGATGAACAGGTGGGGGCCATTGTGCTGGAGCAGGATGTCTGGCTTGGCACCGGGGTGATGGTGATGGCCGGTGTCACCATAGGCGCCGGCACCATTGTCGCCGCAGGCAGCGTCGTCACCCGGGATCTGCCCGCAGGTGTGCTGGCAGCGGGGGTACCGGCCACCGTACTGCGCACCTTGCAACCACAGGATCACAGCGACCCCGCACACGCTTCGGAGACCTTTGCATGAAACCACACTCACTGCCGCAACTGGTGGTGCTGGGCGAGGATTGGGGCCAGCACCCCTCCAGCACCCAACACCTGATCAAGCGTCTGTTGCCCGATTATCAAGTGCTCTGGGTCAACTCCATCGGCATGCGCTGCCCCCGCTTTACCCTTCATGATCTCACCCGCATCGTCCGCAAACTGGGGGCCGTGCTGCGCGGCGCGCGCCATGCTGGCGGCCAGTCGGTTGCGCCATCAGAGGTCAGCAGCCCCCGGGTTCTGCCGCCGCTCGCCTTGCCACTGCCGGGCAGTCGTCTGGCGGGCAAGATCAATGGCCACTGGCTGGCGGCGCAGATCCGGCGCCAGTTGCCCGAGCTGGATCGCCCCTTGCTCTGGATCTCCCTGCCCAGCGCCGTCGATCTGATTGGCAAGCTCGAAGAGCGGGCGGTCATCTACTACTGCGGCGATGACTTCTCGGCGCTGGCGGGAGTGGATCATCAGGCCATTGCCCACTGCGAAGCCCGACTGGTGGAAAAAGCCGATCTCATTCTGGCCGCCAGCCCCGCGCTGGCCAGCCGCTTTCCCCCCCATAAAACCCGGCTCCTCAGCCACGGGGTGGATCTCGAGCTGTTTATGCCCCCCAGAGAACGCCCGGCGGATCTCCCTTCCGGCCGTCCCATTGCCGGATTTTACGGCAGCCTGAGCGACTGGATTGATATCCCCCTGCTGGCAGAGACGGCCGCCGCCCTGCCCCACTGGGATCTGGTGCTGATTGGCCCGGTCCAGACCGATATCTCCCCCCTCAAGGGGCTCCCCAATATCCATCTGCTGGGGCCCCGTCCCCACCACACGCTGGCGGCCTATGCCCAGCACTGGCAGGTGAGCCTGCTGCCCTTTGTCGACAACGCCCAGATCCGTGCCTGCAATCCATTGAAATTGCGCGAATATCTTGCAGCAGGGAGGCCCATCGTCAGCACCGATTTTCCGGCCCTCGATGGCTATCGGGATCAGATCCAGCTCCCCCACGATGGGGAGAGCCTGGCCGAGGCCATCAATCGGGCCGCCTTTGATCAACCCAATCCGGGCTGGTTTCAGGAGAGTGGCTGGGAGGGGCTCACCCGCAGCGAAGGGCGCCACACTCGCCAACAACAGGTGGCCCTGCAAAGCTGGGATCACAAGGCTGCCGAGCTGAACAACTGGTTGAAGGGGCTGCCCGGATGAGCAGAGGGCTCTGGCTGGTTATCCTGCTCTGCTGCCATGCAGCAATGGCCACCACTCGGCTGGAGGGGGAGACCCCTCTGCCCATGACAGGTAACCAGACACCCCAGCGGCTCGATCTGAGCACCCACAACTGGCCAATAGGCAGCGATGATGAACTGGTGATCGAGGGCCATAACCCCAGCGCACGCCCGCAAACCCTGATCCTGCGTATCGACGATGAGGCCTCGGTCAACTACCGCAGCCGGGTCAATCTGGAGCGGATTGTCGCCCCCGGCCCCTTCACCCAGCGCTTTGCCTTGAGCGAGTGGCGCACCAGCCAACCCAGAGCGCTGGCGCTGGACAAACTCACCAAGCTCTATCTCTTTATGGCCGATAACGCCCCCTCGCTGACCATTCACCGCTGGTACTGGGAGCCCGGTCTGACTCTGCCTGCGGGCACCATTGCGCTGGATCTGGGGGCCTCCACCGCCCCCCGCTTTACCGGCTTTGAGGCCCTGAGTCCGGGGGATCCCCGACTGATTGGCCACCCCACACCCATCTTGCGCCCCTCCGGCGATGCCCTGGTTCGCGATGGGCTGCGCAATCTTGATGGCGTACGGCTGGAGGTCGCCAAGGGGCGCTACCAGCTCACCCTCTGGCTCGATGATCCCGGTGAATGGGAGTACCTCCCCCACCCCTTCGAGCGCAGCGTGCTGGTCAATGGTGAGCCCATCTGGGCCGAGCAGTGGCAACCGCAGGAGTGGCTAACGCAGCGCTATCTGGCGGGACAATCTCGCGAGGCACTGCCAAATCCGGATCCCTGGCAGTTGTTCGGGGCGCGTCAAGGCGGTCCGGTCCATGTCACCCTGAACCACCCAGGCGGCTCCCTCACTATCACACTGGTGGGTCACTCACCGGATGCCAAGTACCTGGCGGGGCTGCTGCTTGCCCCCTATCCGGCCCCCACCAGCAAAAAGGCTCTCCCGAATAGTGGAAAAGATCTCGCCGTATTGGCCGACGCTACCGCAAGCGTGCTGACCAAGCAGCGCCAGCTGTTTTTGGAAAAGTGGACTCTGGCCCCCTATTCCCCAGCCCCAGCTTCGCAGCAGCTCAGCCTCACGCCGATTACGGATGCCGCCCCAACCCTGCAGATCGCCCCGCTGTCAGCGGCAAATGCGTTGCAGCAGACCTCGCAACCCGTGCTGGCCGCCCGTGGCAGCCAGCTGTTGCTGGAGTTTGCCATCCACGCCGCCACCGACGATCCGGCCCCCTTGCTGGTGATCCAGCCCCCCGAGCAGGCAGGATCGCCGCTGGCGCTGACCCCCTATTACGGCAAGTGGCATCTGGTTCGCCCGCAGGCGAGTGGCACCCTGCTGGCCCCCTCGGACCAGGAGCTGGTCGAGGGGATCGCCGGGCTCACCCTGCTGGCAGACGTGCCACGGCGTCTGGTGCTGCAGATCACCGTCCCCCGCGATGCGCCTGCGGGTCACTATCTCGGCAATATTCAGCTGCTGAGCCAGCAGCAACTGGTGCAGCTGCCACTGACTATCGAGGTGCTGCCGCTGACTCTGCCCGCGGCCAGCAAGCCGGTCGGCATCTATGTCGAAGCGCCCCCTTATCTGAATTGGCTGAGCCCCAATCCCGAGGCGTTAAAAGAGCAGATCGCCGAGGCCAGTCGCTGTGATCTGGAGCGGCTCGCCAAGCTGGGGATCAGCGGCCTCTCGCCCGCCCTGCCACAGGATGAAGCGGGGATGCGGGAGATCATGGGAGAGGCGGCCGGGCTCGGCTTTGTGCCGCCCCTGCTGGCCTATACCCCGCTCAAACGCTGGGGGAGCGCCCCTGCCAACCAGCTTGATCAGTGGCAGGCGCGGCAACACGGGCTGACCGCCAGCGGCTTGCCCCCGCTGGCATGGAGCCTGTTTGATGAGCCGGATCTTGCTACCCTGCCCGCCATTACCAGCCTGGCGCGGGAGATGAAACGGCGGGATCCGGCGGTGATCCGCGCAGGCCACTTCAACCACCCGGGTCAGGTTGGTCTGCTGGCAGAGGTGGAGATTGCCCTGATCAACGCAGGCTTTGGCGCCGACAAGGCCGATGTGGCGCGGGTGCTCCAGCACAAGGTCACCCCCTGGTTTTACAATCTGGGCACCCCGAGAGCCGCCGGGTTTTATCTGTGGCAGAGCGGCGCCGAGGGCTATTTGCAGTGGCATGGCCGCATGCCCACCGCCCTGCCCTATGACCCCACCGATGGGCGGGAGAGCGACTTTATGCTGCTCGGCCCGCAAGCCTGCGAGGCGCACCGCCTCTCCCACGATCTGCTGCTGTTGCAGCAAGCCATCGAGGATCTGCGCTGGCTCGCCTGGCTGGAACAGGAGGCCCGCTATCAGGTGGAGGCCGCCCTGCTGCTGGAGCGCCTGCGCGATCAGCTGCCGACCCGCTGGCAGGTGGCAGAGCAACTGCCCTCTGCCACCTGGATCCAGTGGCGCCGCGAGATTGAACAACTGGCCAAGGGATTGAAAACATTGCAAACTGGTGCCAACTCATCCTCCTGAAGTGACTGCGTATGGCCAACCAGACTCCCCGCACCACAGCCAAAGACAGCGCCCTGCCCCGCCTGTTGCCCCTTATGTTGCCGCTGCTGATCCTCACCGGTTGCGCCCGTCAGGAGCCGCTCAATGAGACCCTGCCGATCCTCAACCAGTTGCGGGAACAACAAATGGCCGAACAGCCCCAGCTGCAACTGCAGTACCAGCAAGCGGAGACACAACTGCCAGCGGATCAGGAGCAGCTGCTGCATCAGTTTTTAGGCCGCAAGGATCCGGCCCGGATTGCGCTGGTAAGCGGCCCCGGGCTGCAAACCGACATGCTGGAGAGTGCGCGGATAGCGAGCGTGCGGCTGACTGCCCTGACCCGCTTGCTGGGGTCTCGCGCCATTGAGCTGGAACCCCGCTATGACCCCATGCTGGCCCCCAATACCTTGCTGATCCGCATTCTGCCAAACGGTGAACCGGGGTCTGTCACCCCAGCGGCGGCGCAATAAGGCCGAGGCAGGTGGTCGGCAAGGCCACCCGATAGAGGGGATAAGGGGTCAGCCCCCACAATTTGCGCCAACCCTGGGTAAGACGGTACGAGAGCAGCGGCGGGCTCTGGTGCAACTCGCCTAAAAACATCACCCCCTGACTCATCCCTTCACTCGCCAGCGTCACTGACATCGCCTCCCGATCCGGCGCCACCAGCATGGCCTGCAGCAGGCCGTCACAGCGGGGATGGGCCAGCTGATAGCTGACATAGGTGCCGCCCAATACCGGCGTAGCCACCCGCAAGCGCCATCCCAGCTGGACCAACTCCATCAGCATGGGTTTTGCCCCCTCATTGATCGCCCGGTTCTGATAACGCCAGCCCATGGCGGCAGCACTGAGCAGCGCCACCAGCAACAGCAGCAGATACCCCCTAGATAGATGCATCACGGCGCCCCCTTAGAAACAGGATGGTCATCACCAGCAGCATCATATTGACCACCCGACTCTGATAACGCCACCAACCGCAGATATCCCTTAGACAGACCCATCACGGCGCCCCCGGATAAAGAGGATGGTCATCACCAGCAACATGATGGCCCACTGGTAGAGCTGGGCCAGCGAGCCGGTATGCAGCCAGCCATACCAGCGCAGATCCAGGCTCATCAGCACCAGACGCAGCTGATTGGCCCCGATATAGAGCAGGCAAACCAGCAGCAACATGGGCCACTGCCGGTAGAGTGGGCGCTCCGGTGCCAGCCAGCAGCAGGAGACCAGCCAGGAGAGCACCACCAGATAGAGTTGAGAAAACGAGGAGCACCCCTTGAGCACAATCAGCGCATGGCCCCCCAACCGCTCGATGCGATTGCCATCAAGGCGAGTCTCCCAGCCCAGCAGCTGCAACCACTGGCCCACCCCCCAGGCATCGAGCGCCAGCACAGGGCCGGAGAGCAGGGCAAACACCTGCTGCCCCCACAACACCGCCACGGTAAAGGCGAGCACAATCTGCAACACCGCCCGCTCATCGCCACTCTGATGACGGCGCCATAGCGAGGCCACCAGCAACAGACAGGCCAGCGCCTTGCAGCTGGCGCTGGGGATCAGGATCAGCAGGATAAAGAGGGCGAGCACCAGTGGATGCGGACGCCAGTTCGGTGCAACCCGCGATGCAATTTGCCACCAGATAGCAATCAGCAACACCACCAGCAGGTTGAAGTGGCCCATATTGAGCCACACCATGCCCCACTGATTGGCCAAACCAAGTAGCAGCCAGTTGGGTGCCCACTGCCAGGGACGGATCTCCATCGCAACTCCTGCCGGTTATCAGCACTTTTGACCGCTGTCGCAAGTTCCATGCCTGCCCGACCTCACCCGGATCAAGCCAAGTCCGAGGATGCAACAAAGCTGGCACGCTTTATTCATTCCACCCTGCTGGCACTAGCGCCAGGGAGAAGGAGTGAGCAATGAAACTCAAACCGTTGGCAGGGCTGCTGGGGATGTTGTTGGTAACCTCCCCCGCATACGCCTTGACCGAAGTCGATACCGAACTGCAACTGCTGATGGATGTGTCGGGCAGCGTCAGTTCATCGGAATTCAATCTGCAATTACAGGGGTATGTGGACGCCTTTTACAGTCAGGATGTACAAAGCGCCATCCTCGACACCAGTGGCGGCAAACTCGGGTCCATCGCCGTACAGATGATCATGTGGAGCAGCAGCAACCAGCAGAGCGTGATGACTGACTGGTTCCACCTCTACGACATGACCTCCATCAACAACTTCGCTGCCACCCTGGATGCCCTGGTCCGCCCCTATGCGGGTATGACGGCCCCCGGTTCGGCCATGGCCTTTGGTGCCCAGCAGTTTGATACCAACAACTACACCGCCGCCCGCCAGGTGATGGATGTGTCAGGTGACGGTATCCAGAACAACGGGCTGGATACCTCTACCGTGCGGGATCAACTGCTCGCCTCAGGCATCGATACCATCAACGGCATCACCATAGGTCAGGACTATGCCGATGGGGTGCTGCAAGAGTGGTATGTGGAGAACGTGGCGGGCGGTCAGGATGCATTTGTGATCAATGCCACCACCTTCGCCGACTTTGGCAATGCGCTGGAGCTCAAACTGGCGGCCGAAATTGAAGGGGGCATTATTCCGGAAGGTGCACTGGCTGCCCCCATCGAGGAGATCCCGCTGGCCGCCCAGCTGCTGCTCGGTATGCCACTACTACTGGCCTGGCGCTATCAACGCCGTAATCAGGGATGCCTGCAGCCCGCCAACGGGCAACTGGCGCCCGCCATCGGCTGATTTATCACCCCGTGTGTTGCGATTAGGGAGCCATGGCTCCCTGATTTTTTGCCGTAACCATGGCTTTCGGCAGAGGCCGCACAACTTCTGGTTTGAATACTGCCCGTCATCCGTCAGTAACTCAGCTCATTTATCGAGACTGATTGACAGTCTGCTGCTTCGCCGTAATGACAATCAGTGTCGTACTACATCATTCAAGTTTTGGCCTCGCCTGTAGCTCATGGCACAATGCATGCCTTGATTTTGGTTTGGGAGAGATATGACTCCAGCACAGGTGAAGCAATATGGTAAAGGATTGGGCCTGTAATTGAGCTTCCGTATTCGTTCCTTAGTACCTTGTCCGAGGGTGCATCTGCTATCAGAAAGCTATCTCCATATTCTGGTGGCTCAGTTGGTGGCGTATTGAGTGGAGAATTTGATGCTATCAAGTCAAGTTAAAACCATCATTCGATGGGCCTTAATTTTAATCATTGGTCTTGGCTATTATTTCTGGCTCGGTATAGCCTATTTACCGTTTGGTCATATATCAGAGAAAGAGAGTGTTTTACTTTCTGGGCCAATTAGCTTGGAGCAACACCGAGCAATATTGGAAAGTGTTATGGATGCGACCAATACAGTCTACAGCACTGCTTTTTGGGGTTTCTTGGTATGTGTCAGCCTTATATTGCTAATTTTTAGGAAGGTACGATAAAACCTGAAAGGCGGCATGATTTCTGCCCAGACCCCGCCCGACACTGACTCTCGAATTGGCACCGGTTGGGACGTACCTTCCTTATTGGCAAGGAGTGTTACCGCAAGTGTCAGATTATGTCTATCGGCTAATCGTCCCTATGAACTAACAGGCGCCAAACACGAAATGCAGTATAGGGCCGTAGGTTCGATTAGCGAAGCATAATCGGACGTTCGCGGCCTTTCTGCAATATGTTTCTTTAACTCGCCAAAACCCTTCCATCTTGCCACTTCTCCGCCCCAAAACTCACTCTCGAACTGGCAACGGTCGTTACGTTATTGCCATATTGACGTGGAGTATCACCGCGATCGTCCGATTACGCCTACCGGCTAATCGAACCTACGAGCTCTTATCTCTTGAAAGTTAGCTTCCAATTTCCCTCCTAGCGCATCATGTTTGTTAACGTGCGAGAAACGCAATACAGGTGCCGTCGCAAACCACCTAAAAAATAAACACAACGCATAGTAAAAATACCACGCGTTGCGAATCACAACTTAAACAGTTTGTTGGCAATATTGTTCCAGCTGGTCTTCTAGCTCAATAGCAATATCATTGAGTTTTCCTTCAGTTAAGATCTGCTGCATTCGCGTCAATTTTTTCTTTGTATCATTTAATTCAAAGATTTGCTCAGATGTAATCGAACTGTTTAACTCCGTCTGAAATTCAAGTTCATCTAACTGTATTGTAATTACATTTTTTTCTATCTCATCAATAAGGACTGCTCGTATAGGACAAGCTTGCGTTAACTCGACAAAGCGGTTATCGAATGATGCAAAAAATGGAATGAAGAACTCTCCTTTATAGCTCTTGGATGCCATAGTCTCTTGATACCTAAGAGCAAAGATATCCCATGACATACCTTTCAACTTGCTCTTTGTTTTGAAACCAATCTGACTAACAGGATCAAAGAAACGGAGTTTTTTACCATACTTCATGAATTTCCATGCAAAATATAATTCTGTTTTCGGAAATTTATCTAATTTAATGAGACAAAAATCAACTAAACTAGCCAACTTAGAATCAAGACTTAATTTTTTATCTTGGTTTAAAAGCACTGCCTTCAGCAACACTACGTATAGTAGCATTCTTCTTTGTTGAAACTTTTTAAGCTCTGAGCTTGAGTGAAAAGCATAAAGAGTATCTATTGCCCTTTGCCCTGCTTTCTCTCGAGTTTCTAGAAATTGAGGAGAAGTGACACTAAATATTTCTTTATTATATATTAGATGATCAAAACGCTTCAAAGCTCTAACCGTATTAAAGGGTCTATGATTATCAGGCTTCATTGAGTCATAATAGTTTTCTATTATAAAAAAAGAGTAATCAAAATTAAACCCATTATCAGCACCTTCTTTAATAAATCGAACTAGATTTTCAAAATCCTTTTCAGAGGCGTCTAAGCTTTTTCCATCTTCCCAGATTCGGAAGCGCTCAGCGGCATTAGAGTCAAGACTTAGCGAATAATCGATAGGTAACTCTACACGCCCTTCCTTCCAGGTTTTATCATACAACTCATCAGAGAAAAAAAGTAACGCAGTTCCATAGAAGTATTTTTTCAATACAGGACAAGCATCTTCTATCTCTTTTAGTGAAGTATTAGCAAATGTGTTTTCCAAATGATTTGTAGAATATATTAACTTGAAGCCACTAAATACATCTCGATTATTATCAATTAAATCTGAAAAGCTGAGATCCATATCATGATGAGCAATGACATTGAAAGCCAACTGTAGCCGTCTGAATCGTTCCTCTCTTGTTTCCATCTATTACTCCAAAGTCTGTATATTGCTGAAAGTAATTATATGGAAGGCAATGTTAATCAGATAACATAACGCTCCATCTAACGCTATCCCGCCACACTTCATTACCCAAAATAAATCATATCATTACCAACCAGATTACAAGTTTTGCTCTTTTTATTAACTAACTTAAGCAGCTCCATTTGTATCACCATGAAAAACCGTAGTCAAGAAACGAACATAGAAAGAACAATCTACCTCTTATTTTGTATGAGCCAAGATTAATATTTTGCCATCTGCATGATATAAAAAAAGCCTTATCAAAAGGCCTTTTCAGAAATATTCAGATTCCGGCTGATAGCCAGCTTTTGTGGCAATCAACCCGGTTCCGGTGACATGGGCAGCACCTGCCCATCCAGCGCATGATCACTATTGGATGGATAGTCCGGCACCGGCTCGCAGTAGGGAATGCGGCTTAGCACCGGCGCCTTGACCAGGGCGGCCAGCTGATCGGAGCGGCGCAGGCTGGCATCCGCCAGTTCGGCCACCAGCGCCAGACCGCAGCCGAGCCCCAACCCGCCAACAATGCCCGCCAGCAAAAACAGCCAGAGCGGGTAGTTGCTCGGCTTGCTGGGGGCAAAGGGTTTGTCGATCACCTTGATCCGCTCCCCCTGCTCGAAGTTGCCCAGATCGCCGGTCACCTTGGCCTTCTCATAGCGCAGCAGCAAATCCTGATAGAGGGTGCGCTTGACCGCCAGATCCCGCTCCAGCTCGGCGAGCTGGCGTTCGGTATCCCCCTGGGAGTCGACCACCTTGTCCAGCCCATCCAGCTGACTCTTCAAGCCAGCGGCGTTTTGCTCCGCTTCCGTCAGCTGCGTCTGGGCCAGCTGCCACTCGGGCCCACGCGCCATATCCGGTTGGGATTTGAGCTGCTCGAACTCCTGCTGCAACTGGTCAATCTGATAGCGCAGACTCTGCACCTTGCTGTGCTCGTCGCTGTAGCGGGCTCGCAGCAACACCAGCTCGGTGCGCATCAGTTGCAGCTTCTCATCCAGTTGGCGAGCAAGCTGGCTCTCCTGCCCCAGCGATAGCTGATCTACCCGGGCCCTGGCCTGCTGCAGGGTGATCAGGCTCTCGGCGTAACGCTCCTGCAAGCCATAGAGACGGGCGACGTTGGTACTCTGCTGCTGGGGCAAGGCGCTGGCATGCTCCCGTTTAAAATCGGCGAGCAGCTGCTCGGCCTCTTGCAGTTCGCTGCGGCGGCTGTCGAGCTGGCTTTGCAGGAAACGTTCGGACGATTCCGCCGACTGGCGCCCCTTGCTGAGCAGGTTGAAGAAAAAGCGCCGTGAAATGGCTTCGAGCAAACCTGCACTGTTGGCCGCCGAATCCGCCTTGACCTTTATCTCGATCACCTCATCGCCAATCAGCCGCAGCGAGACGGCACTCGAGAGCCAGTCCATGATGGCATCGCGCTTGGCCGGGGGAGTCTCGTCATTGACCAGACCGCGATCCCGCGCAACTCCATCCAGCACATAGCGGCTGCGCAGCAGGGCTTCGAGCACCGCAAAGCGATCCTTGAGACTCTCCTGAGTGATCAGGTCCTTGAGGGTCGGAGTCTGGTTGGCATCTTGCGGCACCATAAAGGTGGTGCGGCTCTCATACTCCTTGGGAGTGAGCAGACCGACCGTCACGCCCACCAGCGGCATCACCAGCACCGGGATCACCAGCAGATAACGACGGCGCCAGGCGGCAAAGAGAATGATGTAGAGGTTGTAATAGAACTGGACAGGCATGGCATCACTCCCTGAGAAAAGCCCTCCCCCCGCACGATGCAAAGGCAGTGCCACTACAGGAGCTGATCGCCTCTGTGGGCAGATCGCAAGAGTGGTACAAGATTCGCATTCTTCCGCTATCCGGGGTGTCACCCCTTCCCTTGCCGGAGCGCGAACCATGTTGTCATCAACCCCGTCGCACAGACCCCATCCTCGCAGGGACTACGTCGTCCAGCCTATCGTGCAACCCATCGTGCAACCTGTTGTGCAAATCGTGCAGCACCTGCAGCCCGGCGGGCTGGAGACCATGGTGCTCAACCTCACTCAGGCAAGCCCTGCCGATCAGCCGGTGCATATCATCTCCCTCGAAGGGCGCAAAGGGGATGTGCTAAGGGCGTGGCCCGCCCTGCATCCCTTCGCGGGCCACATTCACTGCCTGGAAAAGCCTGCGGGCTGGTCGCTGGCAACCCTCTGGCGGCTCACCCGATTGCTGCGCCAGCTCAAGCCAGTCGCGGTACATACCCACCATCTGGGGCCCATGCTCTATGGCGGGCTGGCCAGTCGGCTGGCCCGGGTGCCCACCCTGGTACACACAGAGCACGATGCCTGGTATCTCGATGATCCCCATCAGCGCACGCTGGCCCTGTGGGGGCTGCGCGTCTTCAAACCCATTCTGGTTGCCGATGCCACGCCGGTGGCCAACCAGCTGCTGGCCAAGCTGGGCCAGCTGTCGCCAACCGTGATCCCCAACGGCATCGATGAGCTGCGCTTTGCCCCGGGCGCCGCAGCCCTCGCCCGTCAGGAGATAGGGCTGCCGCAAGGGATCAAGTTGATTGGCTGCGCCGCCCGCCTTGAGTCGGTCAAGGGACATACCTTGCTGCTGGAGGCGATCCGCACCCTGCCGGAGGAGGTGCATCTTGCGTTGGCAGGGGTCGGCAGTTTGCAAAATGCGTTGCAACAACAGTGTCAGCAACTGGGGATCGCCCATCGGGTCCATTTTCTGGGGCTGGTCGAAAACATGCCGCGCTTCTATCAGGGGCTGGATCTCTTCTGCCTCCCCTCACTGGCGGAGGGGATGCCGCTTTGCGTGCTGGAAGCACAGGCGTGCGGGGTGCCGGTGGTGATGAGCGACGTGGGGGCGGCCAGAGAGATCGTCTGCCAGGCCAGCGGCCATATCCTGTCGGAGCGGGATCCCGGCCGCCTTGCCCAGCTTCTGGCACAAGGGTTGCTGCAGTGCCATAGCCTGCGTGCCGTCACCCGAGAGTTTGTGTGCCAGCAAAGCAGCTTGAGCCGGATGGCTCAGGCCTATCAGCAGCTTTACAGCCGCTGATCAAGCGACCCGATGACCAGAGGAGCATCCCATGGAATGGATCATGATCGTGTTCTGGCTGTGCGCTGTACTGGTGGTCTACCACCATGTCGGCTATCCCCTGCTGCTCAAGTTCGGTGGTCAGCAGGCGCGCAAGGTGGCCAATCCGCCCCGCCCTCTGGATCGAGGGTTCAAAACAGACGCCACCGATGAGGCGCTGCCGACCATCACCCTGCTGATGCCGGTCTACAACGAGGCGGCGACCATCGCGGCCAAGCTGCAAAACCTCGCCAGCCTCGATTACCCCGCCGACAAGCTGTGGGTTCATGTGCATTTCGACGGCTGCAGCGACAACAGTTACCCCATTGCACTCAGCCAGCTCGGTGATCCCGCCCTGCAGCAGTTGCAGATCAGGCTGTTTGATCACCCCCGCAATCGCGGCAAGGTTGCCGTGCTCAACGAGGCCATGACCCGGGTGCACAGCGATCTGGTAGCCCTCACCGATGTCTCGGCCCTGCTGCCCATCGACAGCCTGCTGCTGGCGGTCGCCCATTTTGCCGATCCCAAGGTAGGGGTGGTCGGGGAGGCATACCGCTTCTGGCAACCGGGCTCCCAGGGCGAGGAGAGTTACTGGCACTATCAAAGCCAGATCAAGCTCTGCGAGTCGGCCCTTGGCGGCATGCTGGGTGCCCACGGGGCCTTTTACATGATGCGCCGGGAGTGCCTCACCCCGCTGGCCGCCGATACCATCAACGACGATTTCATCCTGCCGATGCAAGCCATCGCCAAGGGGTATCGCGCTGTCTATGACAATCGCTGCGCCGCACTGGAGCTGGAAGTTTCCGATGCCGCGCTGGAGGCGACACGGCGCAAGCGGATCGGGGCTGGCAACACCCAGCAACTGCTGCGGTTGCTGCCCCTGCTACACCCCAAGTTCGGCTGGGTTGCCTTCAACTTTGCCAGTGGCAAGGGGCTGCGGGTGTTGATGCCGCTCTGCCTGACCCTGCTGTGGCTCTGCGCCATCCCGCTGGCCACCCAATCCCTGCTATTTCAGCTGTTGCTGGGGCTGCAACTGCTGGGGTATCTACTGGTCATCCTGATCCAGCTGACCCCTGTGCACCCCTGGCCCAATCTGTTTCGCAAGATCCACTATCTGGTACTCGGACACTGGTACAACGGCATGGGCACCCTGCGCTACTGCCTGCGCGCCCCCATACGTTTCATGTCACAGGAGAAAGCCGTATGACACACCCCATTCCAAGATTGACCCTGGTGGTCAAACGCAGCATGGATCTGCTCGGTGCCACTCTTGGCCTGCTGCTGACGCTGCCACTGTGGCCGCTGATCATGCTGGCCATCCGGCTCGATAGCCCGGGGCCGGTGTTCTTTCGTCAGCTGCGGATCGGGCGCAGCCACGCCACCCATACCGAGCTCTTTTTCATGATCAAGTTTCGCACCATGCGCGCCGACGCCGAGGCGGCCACCGGGCCGGTCTGGTGTGGCAAGGGGGACAGCCGGATCACCCGCAGCGGCGACTTTCTGCGCAAAACCCGGCTCGATGAGCTGCCGCAGTTTATCAATGTGCTCAAGGGGGAGATGTCGCTGATCGGCCCCCGTCCGGAGCGACCCGGGATCGCCAACCGGCTGGAAGATGCGGTGCCGTACTTTATCGAACGCACCTATGAAGTGGCCCCCGGCATTACCGGTCTGGCACAGGTCAATCAGGGTTACGACGAGTCGCTCGATGATGTGCGCAGCAAGCTGGCGTTCGATCTGGCCTACTCGGTCGCCCTGCTCCACCCCTGGCGCTGGCTGGTGCAGGATGTACATATCATTGGCAAGACGATCGCCATCATGGTCGGCAAGAAGGGGCGCTAATCCCGCCGCACCAACCTCAACCACTTCTCAACGCCCATCAGGCCATTGTCACTGCAATGGCCTTTTTTATGGCGCATCCTTGTGGCACATCAATGGTGATCACAAAGAAGTCAGCGACCTGATCGCCATCATCTGGCCCCATCCATCCGCAGGCCTGATGTCCGCTTGCCCCCCCCGCAGAAACCCAAGTGTTGCGTGATCACAGAAGCAATCCGCCCCCTGCAACCCCTAACACCGGCACATAAAAAAACGAGTAGCCAGCGGCCACTCGTTTTTGGCGGGTTTCCCCTTGGGGATTCAGGCGCCGTAGACAGCCAGAATATCGGTCACTCTGTTGTTGACGCTGTACCCGCGGGCTATGGTGTTGCGGGCCGCCTGACTCATTTTGCTGCGCACCACCCCATCGCTGCGCAGCCAGTAGTTGACCAGCTCCGCCATATCCCGCACATGGCCGGGCTCCACCAGCCAGCCATTGGATTTATGGTCGATCAGATTGACCAGGCCCCCCACCGCAAAGGTACAGACCGGTATGCCGTGAGCCATCGCCTCCAGGGCCACCAGCGGCAACCCTTCAAAGCGGGAGGTGATGCAGAGCAGGTCGATGTTGTGCCACTCATTGGCCATGTTCTGGAAACCATGAAGCTGGACGCGATCACCATACTGCTGCAACAAGCCGCTTTTCATGGGGCCATCCCCGTAGAGATGAAACGCCCCCTCCGGGCAGAAGGCAGCCAGCTGGCAGAACGCCTCCGGCCCCTTTTCCGGCGAGAGGCGGCCGACAAAGGCAATCCGGTTGCCAGTTACCGCAGCCGGCGTCGCAGGCATGGGGACAAAGTTGCTGATCACCGTGCTCGGCACAGGCAATTTGCGAGCGATGGGCTCGCTTACTGCAATACACTTCGCAAAACGCGCTGTAGTGCGATCCAGCCAGCTGTAAAACTTCAGCAAACCCTCCCCATCATCTCCACTGTGAAAAGTCGAGACCACCGATTTACCGGTGAACCAGGCTGTCAGCCGCCCCAGCACCCCGGCCTTGTAGCCGTGGGTATGGATCAGCACAGAGGCAGGCTGGCGAGCCAGACGGCGCATAAAATCGCGGCTGTTGTGGCACACCTCGTAGGGCAAGCCCTGTTGTTTGAGCAGGGTCGTAAAGGGGGTCATGCCGTGGTTGCTCACCAGCACTATGGTGGGGCGAAATCCTCTGGCCAGCAGATCGTTGGCCAAGTGGATAATGTGAACTTCAATTCCACCGACCTGACGCGCATCGATGGCCAGCCAGATCTGTTGCATGGGTAACATAAGGCCCTCCTCCCGTGGCTCCATGCCACCTGAAATGAGGCGCTGCATAGAGCGGGCCAGTCAGGCAAAGAGGGGCAGGATCAGGCGCCGGGACAGGCGACCAGCAAGAGGGTCATGTCATCGAGGGCGGCATCATTGATGCGCTCATCAAACCAGCGGGCAATGCGATGAGCCAGTTGCTCAAGACCGGGCCTCGAAGTCAGGCAGATCTCTTTTAGCTGCGACTCCCAGCGCTGGCGCTCTGCGGCATCACGGCTATCGAGCAGGCCGTCGGTCCAGAACAGCAGGATCTCGCCGGGCTTGAGCTGACGCTCATTGGTCACGAAGTGGGGATCCGGGCGCAAACCGGGCAAGGGGCCGGTCACGCCGACCTGACGGATGGTACCGGGCCCGACCAGCCAGGGCGCAGGGTGGCCCGCGCTGGCCCACTGCACCCGCCCCTCGTTGCCGAGCTCAATACAGAGGGTGGTGAGCAGGGTTGCCCCGAGGAGCGGATCACTGTGAACCGCATTGGACAAGATGGTCAGCAAGCGGGCGGGGGCGCGCTCCAGATCGTGCGCCGTCAGCAAGCCACGCAGATAACCGGCATAGGCATGGGCGAAGAACTTGGCTTCCGCATCGTGGCCCATCACATCTCCGAGCCACAGCACCCGATCCTTGACCAGCAGAAAGTCCCCGCCCCCCACGGTGGCCGCACGGGTTTGCAGCGCCAGCTGGTATCCCCCTATCGAGGTGGCGGGCAATAACGGGCGCAGCGCCGAGGTCATGCGCTGATCCAGCTGCTCGCCCCATTGCGACTTGAGCTGCTGCGATCGTTGCAGCACCCGCGAAACCGCCAGCAACAGGTCCTGCTTGGTGATGGGCTTGACCAGAAAGTCATCGATCCCCAGCGCCCCCGCCCGACTCTGGGTCCACTGATCCTGATGACCGGTCAGGAAGATAAAGGGCACCCCCTTCATCTTGGGATCCTTCATCAACTGCTGGCGCAGCCCAAAGCCATCGATCCCCTCCATCTCGATATCGGAGAGCACCAGCGCGGGGGGCTGCTTTCCAAGCGCCAGCAGGGCGGCATGGGAGTCGGCATAACTTTCAACCCGATAGTGCTCATGGAGATAGGCGGTGAGCAGGGCACGCATCACCTTGTCATCATCGATCACCGCGATCACCGGCAGTTGGTTGACCGGGCCCTGCTGGCGAAGGGTCACGCGATTGCGATCACCGTCGCGAGAGAAGTGCACCTCGGCAAACAGTTGGTGCACCAGCGCCAGCCCGTATCCCCCCTCCTGCAGCTCATCGGGTAACGGCGCACTGGCAAGACCGGGTTGCGGGCCGCCATCATCCTCCAGTATCAGACTCAAACCCGTTTCATCCTCTTTCAGCGTGAGCCAGAGCCGGGTCGCGGGAGGGACGGTGTGTTTGACACTATTGGTGGCCAGCTCACTGAAACAGAGCAGCCAGTTGGCTTGATCCTTTGGGGAGACCTGAAACAGGGAGAGCCCCTGTGCCAGCCGGTTGCGCAGTTCGCGCACCGCCTGCAGGGTTGCCGGAGCAGATCGCAACCAGTCATCCATATCGGGCCTCCATCAGCGGGCGATCAGATCCGGAAATTGAGCAAGGCACTGCGCCGACACCAGCGCTTGAGCCATTCGGTCACCCGGTTACTGGGCAGCCGGTTGAGTTCGCGCAGGATCTCGCTGGCCAGCCCCGGGTTGAGCTTGTCGTTATAGACAGCGCCAACCAGATTGGCCTCGGCACGGGTCAGTTTATCCACCGCACTTTGTACCACGGTCGTCGGGGTCACCCCCGCCAGCACCACCAGCAGTGCCCCTTCACAGGCCCCACACACCTGATCGGCCGGAATATTACCACGATTGAGGGCGGTGAGCGGGGAGGTATCGAAGATCACCACATCGTAATGTTCCAGCCAGCGAACCAGCAGCTGACGCAAGGTATCCTTGTTGCGAAAAGCCATCAGATCCTTGCCCGGCGCCGGGAGCAAGGACAAGGAGCGGCCAGTGGCCACCGGCTCGGGCACATCATTGGGCCCCCAGGCAACCGCCGTGGCGCGGCCGGGGTGATAGAGATTGAGATCCACCAGCAGGGTGCGCAGCCCATCCGCCTCCGAGCGCCTTGCCAGCGCATCGCAGATGGAGCTCACCCCCTCTCCCCCTTCTGACGAGGTGACCGCCAGCGAGCGGATCCCCCGGGCGACCGTCGCCGCATAGAGGGATTCGAGCTCCAGATATTGAATGGGGATGCTCATATCAAAGCGTCCCGACCAGGGCCACCACAGAGATCGTGGTCAGAATGTCGCGCATGCCATCCATAAAGATGGCCCAGTTGCTGCTTTTGCTGTCAGGGATAAAAACGGTGTCCCCTGCGCGCAGCACCGGTAACTGGCTAAAGTCGGGCTCTTTGGCAAAGCCGTCGAGATCGAAGCTGCGGGCCTGATCCCCCTGACCACTGGTGGCCATGTTGATCACCACAATCTTCTTGATATAGGCGCTGCTGGTCGGGCCCCCTGCCTCGGCCAGCAGATCCAGCAGGGTCATGGAGGAGTCAAAACGGTAGCGACCGGGACGGGCGATCGCCCCCAGCACTCGAATGGTGTTCTCCTTCGGTTCATCGAGCCAGGGGCGATTCTTCTCCGGCAGGTAGATGGAGTCGCCGGGCAGCACCTTGGGCAGCAAGGTTTCATCGCCAGTTTCAAAGTAGAGAGCAAGGTCGAGCTTGCTGACCCGCGCAGTGCTGCCACTACGATGGGCGATGCGCACATTGCGCAGATCCGCCGCCGCAGTCGGGCCATCGGCGGCCGACAGGATGTCGATAAAGCCCATCTGCTCATTGAAGGCATAGCGACCGGGGGCCCCGACCTGACCGAAGATATAGATGGAACTGTCCGGCGACTGGCGCACCCACTGGGACTTGTTATCACTGGGATCGGTGGGCAGCTCGGGGATCATGATGGTGAATCCGGCCCGGATCTTTGGCAGGCTGGCCAGCGCCCCCCCCTGATGGAGAAACTTGTCGAGATCAAACAGGGTCGGCGTGGCCTGCCCCCCTTCGGCGGTCAGGATCTGCACCTTGGCGATATCGGCCCGCTCGTTGGGGCCACCGGCGTGGGCGATCAGATCCAGCAACGACATTTCGTCAGACCATTCATAACGCCCCGGGATCCGCACCGCCCCCATCACCATCACCGCCCGCCCGGGTGCCACCTTCAACCAGGACTTCTCGTTGATATCGGTCTTTTCCGGCACAAAAATGGCATCACCAGGTTTGACTTGGGGTAGCGCCTTTTGCATCCCTTCGGTATAGGCCTGCAAGTCGATGGGTTCGATCGTGCCATCGGTGCGCAGCAAACGGATCTGGCGACTCTCGGCATAGCGGGTCGGGCCGCCGGCATTGGCCAGAATATCGAGGAAGGAGTCCCCTTCCCGCCCCTCATAGGCGCCGGGTTTGAACACCTCGCCCATGATGTAGATGGTGCGTGCCCCCCGTTTTATCTGCTCTTCATCCTTGGGCACGAAGATGGTGGCGCCCGGCGCCAGATTGGGCAGCAACTTGTTGTTGCCGGAGTCGAGATAGGCTTTGAGATCGAACAGCTCGGGGGCATCACCATTGATCACCCGGATCCGCTCCACCCCGGCAAAACGGGTCACCCCACCGGCTCGCATCAGCAAATCCACGATGGAGTTGCCACTCTTGAAACTGAAGGCGCCGGGGCTGTTGACCTCGCCAAACACCTTGATCGCCTTGCCGGTATCGCCATCCCCGCCTGCCGCCAGGGTTGCCGCATCAAAATCAATCTGCACGTTGCCAATCAAAGGGGATGCTGGCACGAACACCACATCAAGGGATTGCAATGGCGGCAACACGCTGGCATCGCCGGTATCGAGATAACGTTTGTAGTCGAAGCTAGAGACCGTGCTGCCGCGCCGCACCTGCATGTTGTTGAGCTGGGCACCAGGCACCAGACCGCCAGCGGCATCGAGGGCCATCTGCACGTTGCCATCGGGCGCCAGATCATAACTGCCGGGTTTTTTGACATAGCCCATCACGCTGATCAGCAGCCGCTTTTCCAGCAAGGTGACGGTCAATTGAGAGAGGTTGTTGTAAACAGGTTTGAGGGCGGTGCGGATCAGCTCATCCGCCTGTTGCAGGGTCTTTCCCCCCACCACGACGTTGCCGACCTCAGGCAGTGCAATCTCCCCCTGCTTGTTGATCTGGAAAGGCTGATCAAAAGCAGGCTCACCGGGTTGCACTATGGCCAACCGATCACCGGGAGCCAACAAGGTGGAGGCCAGTAACGGGCAGGTGAACAACAGCAAGAGAACACAGATCAATCCTTCGAGAGCGCCCCGTTTCATAGACATCCTTTTCGTCTGTTACGTCTGCCCCCATTGGCGTAAGGGGAGCCCTGACCAATCAGCACGACAGCCATCCGCTGTTGTCTGTTGCAGCCGCAAACGTACTTGTTGTAGTGATTGTGCCAGCACGGTCTGACGCCAGGCTACATCCGACCAGAGCCGTCCGTGCATATCCCGTTCGATATCAATACGTTGAGATTGTAGTCGTTTCAACTCGGCAGGCATACACCCCTGCAGACTCGCTTGCTTTAATTCCGTCAGCTGCAAGTCGAGTTCCTTCTGACGCTCATCATAACGAGACCAGACCCGCCGTTCATCCTCATTGACCGGAATACGGGTGGGTCTTGCCTCGGCCATGCCGCCATATCCCTCCGGCGGCCACTGCGCGCAACCCGACAGCAGAATGGACGATAGCAGGATACCAAAGCGTTTCATGATGCAGCGGCCATCATGCCACGGGAACGCATGTAGGCCTTGATGCTCTCATGGCAGGGGATCACCCGGTCGATATGCAGCATCTCCAGCAGGTCATGGGGTTGACCGGGTCCGCAGACAAGGGCCATCTGATGCCCGTTCATAATCAATCTTTTATAGAGAAATACCAAGGCTCCGATCCCTGACGAGTCGATAAAATGAACATCGCTGATATCGGCCAGGATATCTCCCGGGTGGGTCGAGAGGGTTTCAAACAACGGGCGGAGCTCACTGACGGCCATCGCGTCAAACTCGTTTTCCAGTACCACTACCTGGATATCATTAAGGGTGTAAGTCATGCTTTCCATCGCTAGCTCCTTGTCGATTCTCAGACTATTTGCTGTCACGGCATTCAGCACGTTGCAAATGTTATGCCGGGCAGTGCCACGGCTCTTGTTATCCAAATGATACTCTTTGCGCCTTATTCGCCGACACCCACTCCTCGTTTTGATTGCCAAATTGCAATTGACCTCCCCCGCACGTTGCAAACTGCAATTCACCTGGGCCGAGATCGCCCGATAACAGGCTAAATGGCTGATAATTCAAGCCCATTAGACTGGGCCCGATTATTGCTTGCCTTTGGACACACTTCACAAGCCACCGTTGGCTCGGCCCCCATGCCGCCATATTCCAGGAAGGAGAGATCATGAAAGCAGGCCTTTACATCGCACCACTGTTGGCAGCCCTTTGCGGCACCGCATACGCAGCCCCCTCCCCTGACAGCGCCGTGTTGAAGGTTGAAGGCGCCATCAGCAGCCCCACTCATCAGTCTCTGGCCCTGTGGGACAGCGCCATGCTGGATCAACTACCGGTACACGAAATCAAAACCCATACCCCCTGGTATGACGAAGCCAAGACCTTTCGCGGCCCGCTGCTGCAAGATGTATTGGCCAAGGT
This sequence comes from Aeromonas sp. s13, assembly GCF_040907905.1. Lineage (NCBI taxonomy): Bacteria > Pseudomonadati > Pseudomonadota > Gammaproteobacteria > Aeromonadales > Aeromonadaceae > Aeromonas > Aeromonas sp. s13. The sequence continues at coordinate 58,349 of NZ_JBFOCS010000068.1, forward strand.
CGGGGCAACCGGCAAACAGCTCACCATTACCGCGCTCAATGACTACTCGGTACAGGTGCCGACAAGCGATGCCGAGCAGTATCGGGTCATCCTCGCCCGCACGATCAATGGCAAGCCACTGTCGGTGCGTGACAAAGGGCCGCTGTTCCTTGTCTATCCGTTCGATCAATATCCCGAACTGCAAAACAAGCTCTATTACGGTCGGGCTATCTGGCAGATCAGTGCGATAAAAGTGGAGTAGATCCCATCATGCGTTCCATGGCGGCCAGTCAACGTTTCTTGTTTGTGGTGCTTTGTGTGCTGCTCCTAGCCTTTGCCGGTATTGGTACCATTCAGTATCGGCAATTTCAGGATCTGCAGCGCAGTACCAGCCAGGGCGAAGACAACGTGATGTGGAACTATTTCCAGCTCTATAACGAAGCGCTGCGTTTTCAAAGCTCGCTGCTCCATGAGTCGCAACCGACCTTCCAGCTCAGATACGATATTCTGGTCAGCCGCATGGATCTGGTGCTGGAGAGCAAGGATCGCAGCCTGCTTCAGCAAACAGAGATCTACCAGCAGGCAAGCAAAGCCATTCGATCCTACATCTCTCTGGCGGATATCTGGCTCGGCCCGGAAGCCACCAAGCCGCTCGACAATCTTGCCCATCAGGAGCTGCGCCAACAGCTTGCCTCCCTGCTCCCCCTGCTCCATCAGCTGACTCTGGAGGTGAACCAGCAGGCGACCCTGTTTGATGTGGCGCGTCGCGACAGCGTGAGGGAGCAGATCATCACGACGACACTCATCGCAACCCTGCAATTTGCGCTGCTCTTTGTGCTCGCCCTGCTGATCTGGCGGCAAATGAATATCTCGTTTCTGCAGCACAAACTGATGCAGCAGCTCAATGACAAACTGCTGCGGGCAAATCAGGCGGCAGAGGCCGGCACAAGAGCCAAAAGCAGCTTTTTGGCCAACATGAGCCATGAAATTCGCACCCCCATGAATGGCATTCTCGGCATGCTCTCACTGCTGGCCGACCGGGATATGGATCCGAGGGAGCGAGACTATCTGGAGACGGCGCGCGAATCGGCAAACCATCTGCTCGGTCTGCTCAACGACATTCTGGATGTATCCAAGCTGGAAGAGGGCAAGATCGAGCTGCAACTGGCCCCCCATCACTTGCCCCAGCTGCTGGAGGATATCCGGGCCCTGATGCAGAGCAACTGCGATGCAAAAGGGATCAAGCTGACACTCACTGTCGCCCCCGATACGCCGGAGTGGTTGATGATCGACCCGCTGAGGGTGCGCCAGATCCTCTTCAACCTGGTGAGCAACGCCATCAAGTTCACCCATCAGGGAGAGGTCAATATTCGCGTTGATAGCACCCTGTTGGAGCAGGATCGCCACTCGATACGCATCTCAATCCAGGACACCGGGATAGGCATGAGCAAAAGTCAGCTAAAGAACCTGTTTCAACGTTTCGCCCAGGCGGATGTCTCGATCACCCGCCAATATGGCGGATCGGGCCTGGGACTTGAAATATCCCGTAACCTCGCACGCCTGATGGGCGGCGATATCTCGGTAGAGAGCAGCGAGGGACATGGCAGTACTTTTACCTACATCTGGCCCGCCAGAGCCACGACCCCCTCGATTGTTTGCCTGCCGTCCAAGCCGCTGGATCAGGAGAGCTATCGCATCTTGCTGGTTGATGACAATGCCACCAACCGCAAGGTGATCGGCGCCATGCTCGACTCCGTGGGCCATCAGGTCACACTGGCCGTTCAGGGAGAAGAGGCGCTGGAGAAACTGGGTCACACCGAATTTGATCTGGTGTTGATGGATGTCCAGATGCCAGTGATGGATGGCCTGGTGGCCACCACCCGGATCCGCACCTCCCAGATGCCTTGGGCAGATATCCCCATCATCGCCCTGACGGCTGATGCGATGCCGGAATCCAAGCAATACTATCTTTCCCATGGCATGAACGGGTATATCACCAAGCCCATCAATAAAGAGACGCTGCTAAGCGAGATAAACAGACATATTTCCCATGGGCGGCTCAAATACAACGCAGCCATGCGTGTCACCAAACAATAACCCCCCCCCCCTGATTCCGGGCTACTGATTGCTCATGTGGGGCAACATTGACCTCTGCAGGCAACTGAATGAGCTTGGGTCTGGAACGCACACAGGCAAGCAGCTTCGCAACAGCTGCACGGGCCGTCAGCTTGTCTCGGGTATGCAGGGATTTTTTGATCTGTACAGATCTAGTAATCCCCTCCCTACAACGTCCAGACCAGAGTGAATGACTATATTTATGTTTTTAATGCATCAATAACCACTCTTAATGCGGGTGAAACATTGCGGTGGGGATAATAGAGGTACAGACCAGCCAAACGGTGACTATAGGGTTTCAATACCTGGATTAAGATGCCGCGCTCAAGTTCATCGCTCACCAATTCCTCTGGCACATAGGCCAGTCCCAGCCCCATTTTGGCAGCAGCCGCCTCCATATAACTGTCAGAGAAGACCCACTGCCCCTGTGGTCGATGCTTAATCGCCTTCCCCTCTTGCCACAGTTCCCATTGATAGAGGCTGCCATCGGCAAATTGGTAAGCGATACAGGGATGTCCCGCCAGATCGGCAGGCGCCTGGGGAAATCCGTATTGAAGAAAATGATCTGGTGTGGCTACCATCACCATCTCCAGATCAGGCGTAATGCGCACGGCCACCATCCCCTCATCCACCTCGTCACCCAGCCGCACGCCAGCATCAAAGCGCTCATCGATGATGTTCACGAAGCGGCTTTCACTGATGAGTTCCAGCCGAATATCGGGATAACGCTGCCTGAAGATGGTCAGCTTGGGAAGCAGCACCTTGTCGATGGCATGTTGGCTGGCGTTGATCCGTACCGTGCCTGAAGGGGTATCACGATAGTGGGCGAGCGTGGCCAGACCCGCATCAAGGGACTGAAAACAGCCCTGCGCCGTGCGGTACAACTGCTCACCCGCTTGGGTTAAGGAGAGGCTGCGGGTGGTGCGCATCAGAAGCTGCACCCCGAGCCGGGCCTCGAGATCCCGAATCGTTCGGCTGACCCCGGACTGGGCAAGCCCCAACCTAGCTGCGGCCTTGGTAAAACTCCCTTCCCGAGCGACCAGCATAAAGACGTGGAGATCGTTGTAATTCTCGCGGCCTGTCATTTTGTTCACCCCCTATATTCCTGTCCGCCACGACCTGAGTCAGGTGCGCGTCAGACGTCTTAATTTAGAACAAGCAAGCATTAATGTTATCAAAAAACCGCCTATAATCATCACTATTAGTTCTAACTAGACTGTGTGTCGTGGTTCACAGAACCAGCCCTCCACCACCAGGACCACGCATCAGAAATCCGATTTCGAGGAACTTTGCCATGAATGTTCTCCCCAAGAAACTGACAGCTATCGCGTCTACCCTGCTGCTGGGCGCCGCATTAACCGGAGTCTCTACATTGAGTCATGCCCAAACAACCAACCCCACTGAACCAGTCTCCATGGTCACCCAATGGGACAAGACCTTCACCCAAAGCGACAAGGTCGATCATCGCAAGGTCACCTTCAAGAACCGTTACGGCATCACTCTGGTGGCTGACCTCTATCTGCCGAAAAACCGGGGAGACGCCAAGCTGGCGGCCATTGCTCTGAGCGGCCCATTTGGTGCCGTAAAAGAGCAGTCGAGCGGCCTCTATGCCCAAACCCTGGCTGAGCGTGGTTTTGTCACGCTGGCGTTTGACCCCTCTTACACCGGTGAGAGTGGCGGCCAGCCGCGTGATGTGGCCTCGCCAGACATCAACACCGAAGATTTCAGCGCCGCCGTCGATTTTCTTGGCTTGCAAAAAGAGGTCGACCGCAACCGTATCGGTCTACTGGGGATTTGCGGCTGGGGTGGCATGGCCCTCAATGCCGCCGCTGGCGACACCCGCATCAAGGCGGTGGCAACCAGCGTGATGTATGACATGAGCCGGGCCATGGGGCATGGGGTGGGCGATGGCAAGGATCGATATTCCACCGCCGATCGCCGAGCCGTGCTGGCATACCTGAATGAACAACGCTGGAAAGACGCGGAAAGTGGCACCTATGCCCATAGCAATCACGACCTCTATGTCGATGACAAGGGAAATGTCACCGCTGCCGCCCGCACCCTGCCAGAGGTTCTGCCGGAAAACCCGCACCCGGTACTCAAGGAGTTCTTCGATTACTACCGTGTACCGCGTGGTTTCCATGCCCGTTCTGTCAACTCCAACGGGGCCTGGACCACTACCATGCCGCTGTCATTCATGAATATGCCGCTGCTGAGCTATGCAAGCGAAATATCCATTCCCACCCTGATCGTGACCGGTGAGCAGGCTCACTCTCGTTACTTTGCCGAAGATGCCTTCAAGGCCGTTGGCAGCAAGCAAAAAGAGCTGGTCGTTGTGCCTGGCGCCAATCATGTCGACCTGTATGACAACCAGGCTGGCAAGATCCCGTTCGCCAAGTTCGAGCAGTTCTTCAAGACCAACATGAAGTAAGCGTCGAAAACGCGGCGGCCTCTTCGCCGCGTTTTCTCACTGGTTTCGACGCCACTATTCACGTCACATAGGGAGAAGCTCAATGATCAGAGGAGTGTTTGTTGGCGCGATGGATCTGTTGCTGGGGGTGACCAGCACAGCAACCGCTACAAGTGCTAAGGCTCAGAACAAGGCAGATAGTATGAACATCAAGATGACGATAGCCAGCCAGATCATCACGGCCACCCTGGAAGATAGTCACAACGCCCGGGACTTTTTTGCCATGCTCCCCCTGACACTGCCCCTCGAGGATTACGCCGACACCGAGAAGATTGCTTATCTGCCCCGCAAATTGACCACACAGGGCGCCCCAAAAGGCATTGACCCGAACGTGGGGGATCTCACCTATTACGCCCCGTGGGGCAATCTGGCGATCTTCTATCGGGACTTTGGCTATTCGACCGGACTGATTAAGTTAGGGCGCATTGAATCGGGTCTCTCCCACCTGACCACAACCTCGGCCGCCAGCATCACGATCGAAGCAATCGAATAAGCCCATATTTCACTTTCAGGTCATGCCATGAACGTAACATCGTTATCATCACATACACCCGCTGTCGTCAACGAACACTGGTCTGCGGTTGCTGCCATGTCCCTGTGTGTGGCACTGCTCATTGCCGCCGAGTTTATGCCGGTCAGCCTGCTGACGCCGATCGCCACCGATCTAGGTGCCAGCAATGGCATGGCCGGTCTTGCTATTGCCATCTCCGGCCTGTTTGCCGTCCCGACCAGTTTGCTGATCGCACCTCTATCTCACAGGCTGGACCGACGTCATGTGCTCATGGGGCTAGCCGTCGTGATGCTGACCTCTTTAATCGTGATCGCCTTAAGCCCCAACTTTACCGTGCTGATGGTGGCACGCGCTCTGCTCGGGATCGTTATCGGCGGTTTTTGGGCGCTGGCAACCGCCACCATCATGCGGTTGGTCTCCAGCCAATCCGTCCCCAAAGCGTTGGGCATCCTGTATACCGGCAATGCGGTCGCGACCGCCTTTGCGGCCCCCATTGGCAGTTACTTGGGTGGACTGATCGGCTGGCGAGGCGTGTTCTGGCTGCTGGTACCGTTGGTAGTGATCAACCTGCTGTGGATGGTACTTTGCCTGCCTTCCATGCACTCCCAAGCACGCCCGCACAGCGCATTTCGCCTTATGCACAGACCCAACGTCGCCATTGCCATCATGGGCGTGACGCTGACCTTTGCCGGCGCCTTCAGTGCCTTTACCTATTTTCGCCCCTTCCTGGAGACACGCACCCAGGTCGACCTGCCACAACTCTCGGCGCTGCTGCTGGCTTTGGGGCTGGCCGGTTTTGTCGGCACCACAGCGGTAAGCATGCTGCTGCGCCGTCATCTTTACCGGATGCTGCGCTGGTTGCCACTGGTGCTAGGCGTTATCACCCTGACGCTGCTGGCGGTGGAGCATCACTTCTGGAGTGTGGCCCTGATGCTGATCCTCTGGGGCGCCCTTAACTCCGCCATTCCGGTCGCCTGGTCAGCCTGGATCACCCAGGGCATCTCAGATTCACCCGAGAGCGGTGGAGGCCTGATGGTGGCAGCTATTCAGCTGGCGATCACGTTGGGGGCTGCCGTGGGGGGGGTGGTTACTGGATTCCCTCTCTATCAGGGCCACCTTTATGGGCAGTGCCCTGTTACTGACCGCCGCCTCCATGGTGGTCGGCAATGGCAGCCGACTAAGGCCCGTCACGCTTGACCAGTAAGTTGACACATCCGTTAGCAAATCCATTCGCCATCGCACAGTGCAATTTTACCCAGCGCCTTGATGAAGCAGCCGATGTAGTTCTTCTGGTTGCTGAGTTCTTTCGGTGTCCAGGAGAGGGCCTTCTCTTTTTGCTAGCGGTCACACGAGACCGACAACAGCGGAGCAAGCGGTTTGGCCGCCGGAACAGCAGGCTTGATATTCGGCTGAGGTTGAGGGTTATCTGGCTCGCTTGTGGGTTGCACAACTGGCTTAGCTTTAGAACGCACACAGGCAAGCCGCTTCGCAACAGCTGCACGGTCCGTCAGCTTGTCTCGGGTATGCAGGGATTTGTTGATCTCTTTACGACGACCACAGGGGAGCGTGGTGACTTTCCGGTAATACCAGATGCCGTGGGGACTGAGCCAGAGATTCATCGATGAGCTCCTCGTCGTCCACACAAAGTGGATGACCAAGGGCTTTAGAAAGCTAACTGTTCACTAGGTGTTTGAGGAGGGATGAACCCCGCTGCTTTGAAAGCGTCTAGATCGGCACGGATCCAGCGATAGAAACTGCGAGGGGCGGTATCAGCAGGGGTAGCCGCGATAAGTGCACGAGTACGAGCTGCCACAGCCTGGTTTCGGTCTACGGAGAGCTGACGATTTTTGGTACAAAGGGAAGTACGGATAGCGAAGGGCAAGCCACTGTCACGTAGTGACTTAGGCAGCGGGAGACGAGTGTAGTAGGTGCCGGAGGCATTTTTACTCAGATACATGATTGTTCCACCCAGTTGATCCAGGAAAAAATCACGTAAGTCTGGAAATGAAAAAAACCCGTTGAAATTCAACGGGTTATATTTGGCGGTGAGGGAGGGATTCGAACCCTCGATACGTTGCCGTATACACACTTTCCAGGCGTGCTCCTTCAGCCACTCGGACACCTCACCAAATTTTTGCTCACTGCTTTATGTGCTTGAGCTGCACATTCGCTGGCGAACCATGCAGTGGCGACGGGGCGTAATGTAAGGGATACGATGGCTTTTGGTCAATGCAATTTTTACTTTTTGCGTTCGTTTGCTCAATATCCGAACCAAGTGACCAAAAATATGCCGTTTCGTATCCCTTTCAATCAATTTACTGCCGCTTCGTGCAAATGTTCACCTTTGAGCGCCTCTTCCAGCGAGCCGTAGAATTCCAGCTTGCCGGGCTGCGGCCGCACCTTGGCGCGGGCCAGGGTCTTGAGCGGCTGGAACTGCAACTCGGCCACCCGCAACTCGACCCCGGCTTTGGCCATCTGCTTGCCAAAGTGGAGGAAGGCTGACAGGCCGCCCGCATCGAGGATGGAAACCGCCTCCATCTGCAACACCAGCACCTGGTGCCCTTTCACTTGCGCCTCCAGCTCGGCAAAGACCCGTTCGGCCGCTGCGAAGAAGAGCGGGCCGTTGATCTTGTAGAGCAGGCCGTTGTCCGGCACCTCGTGGGCATAGCGTTTGTGCTCGGCCAAGTCGTGCAGTTTGGTCATCTTGGCGATTTCGCGCATAAAGAGCAGGGATGCCAGGATCACCCCGAAGGTGATGGCGATGACCATGTCGAAAATGACGGTGAGCGACAGGCAGACCAGCAGCACCAGCACATCGGATTTGGGGGCGCGACGGATCAGCTCCACCACCTTGTGCGCTTCACTCATGTTCCAGGCCACGATGAGCAGCAAGGCAGCCATGGCCGAGAGCGGCAACCAGGAGAGCCAGGGGGCCAGCACCAGAATGGCGGCCAGCACCACCAGCGCATGGACAATCCCCGAGATGGGGGACGTAGCGCCGGCACGCACGTTGGCAGCAGAGCGGGCGATGGCGGCGGTAGCGGTAATGCCGCCAAAGAAGGGGGCGAAGATATTGCCAAGCCCCTGTCCCACCAGCTCGGCGTTGGAGCTGTGCTTGCGACCGGTCATGCCATCGAGCACCACGGCGCAGAGCAGCGATTCGATCGCCCCCAGCATCGCCATGGAGAAGGCTGCAGGCAGCAGCCGCTCAACAGCCGCCAGGTTCCATTCAACTGGCAAGCCATCAGGTCCGGGCAAGGCCCAGGGCATCACCAGGGTCGGCGCGATGGGCGGGATCCCCATCCCTTGAGTGCCATCGGCCAGGGTATAGCTGAACTTGCTGCCGATGGTGGCCACATCCACCCCGAAGTAATGGAGGCCAAAACCCAGACCTACCCCGACCAGCACCGCGGGCAAGTGGCCGGGCACAGGCAGACGCAGGCGCGGCCAGAGCAGCAGCACGGCCAGTGTTGCGACCCCCACCAGGGTATCGCCCCACTGCCAGCTTGGCAGGGCGGCGGCCAGCGCCTCGACCTTGCCCAGATAGGTTTCCGGCATCTCGGGCACGCTCAGGCCGAAGAAGTCCTTGATCTGCAAGGTGGCGATCACGATGGCGATACCACCGGTAAAGCCCAGCGTCACTGACGGGGGAATGTACTCGATAAGGCGGCCAAGACGGGCCATCCCCATCGCCACCAGAAAGAGGCCGGAGATGAGCGTCGCCATCAACAGACCACCAACCCCGAACTGCTGGGCGACCGGGTAGAGGATCACTACAAAGGCAGCGGTCGGGCCGGAGATGGAGTAACGGGAGCCACCGGTCACGGCGATCACGATACCGGCGATGATGGCGGTATAGAGACCGTGTTGCGGCGGTACACCGCTGGCGATGGCCAGCGCCATGGCGAGCGGGATGGCGATGATGCCCACCGTCACACCGGCGATAAGATCACGGCCGAAGCGGGCCATGCTGTAGGGTTCATCAATACAGGACTGGCGTAAGGCTATGGCGAGCTTCACGCTATTTAAAGAGGCTTGCTTGTGCATGTATATCGTAATACCAGAAGAGGGAGATAAAGGCCGGAGAGATCCGGCGCCCGATCATCATCAAGGGCCGGCAGGGCTGTCGACGCGGCGATGGTATCCTGCGTAACCTTACTCCAGACGGGTCATTTTTTCGATGGGCAGGATCAATGAAAAGCACTCTGCCCCATGATTTGGCCCATTTACCGCCAAATCGCCGATCTTGACTCCAGCTCTCCCCCTTTTAGCCACAAAGATTACCATTTGAGCCTCACCTGGTTACCAGCACGTTCGCGACATCATGCTGTCATCATCAGGTTGATGCGAACCGAACCAATGCCCCCTGCGCCGGTTGGGGGGAGCGATGGCAAGGGACTGATTGTGCTGAAAATAAACCGCAAAGCGCAACTTTTGGGCAAACAATCCGAAAATCCGGTTTTCGAGAAATTCGCGGGTTGACACCCGCCGCCCTGGTCATTAATATTCGCCCCGTCTTAACGAGACAGGCAATTCCTCCTTAGTTCAGTCGGTAGAACGGCGGACTGTTAATCCGTATGTCACTGGTTCAAGTCCAGTAGGAGGAGCCAATTCCCTCGTAGTTCAGTCGGTAGAACGGCGGACTGTTAATCCGTATGTCACAGGTTCAAGTCCTGTCGAGGGAGCCAAATTCTAAAGCCCAGCCTTTTGGCTGGGCTTTTTCGTATCTGCTGTTCGCCTCCTTCCCTGTCACGCGCGCCCTTCAAATGCCCTCTGTCATAACGCCTCTTGCCTGCATGTGATGACCAACCTGCATACAGCTTGAATTGTCTATTGAGCGCCATCCCATAAACAAAGAGCTGGATTGACCAGCCCCTTTGTATGCACCTCATCTCACCGCCGGATGCCGGGATCAGAAACGGTAGAGCAGACCCGTGGTGATGCTGGTGGCGCGAATATCGTAAAAGTCGATCCCGGAGTCTGCATTGGCGTAGCTGGCGCTCAGGAGTGCAGAGAGCGGCGCAATGCCAAACAGCTGGTGCCAGAAGAGGGTGGCATCGATAGCCATGTCGCGGCTGTCGGCACGCAGGCCAAACAGCGGATTGGCCTCGTCATAGTCGCGCTTGCCCAGATAGAGGTTGCTGACGAACGACCAGCGAGGTGAGGTTTTGGCGTAGGTGAGCTGCAACCCCTTGCTCACATAAGACTCGGCGCTACCTGCCAGATCAGCCTTCTCATAGCGCAATGCTGGCTCGAGGAACTGATCGTCTGTTAGCCGGAACTGGTAGGAGACCTCGGCGGAGTTGACCCGGCCATTGCGATCCAGCATATCCATCACAGCGCGACCATATTGCTCGCCGCTGGACTCCTCGTCCACCTTGACGTCGCGGCTGGTGACGCTGCCACTGAACGCGCTGCCCCAGATGTTGTCCCACGCCAGACGGGCGCCGTGGGATCGCACATCACTTTCCTGACGAGCTACACCCACAGCAAAGGGATCGCGCCACACCTTGACCGGGGTGGCATTGAAAACCAGCGAACCGGCCACGAGCCCCTTGTCCCCCAGTTGCTGGCGCAGCCCGAACTGCTGGGTACCGTCGCCACGAATGGCATCCTGAATGAGGTTGCCCAGAAACAGCTGGCTACCGGTGGAGGCAAAGGTGTAGCGCAGATCCCCGTTGATCACCGGATCAAGGTGGCGCTGCTGCGCCGTACCACCCAGAGCGTCAATCCGCTCGCTACCTGCACTCCCCGTGGCAAAATTGGACTTGGTCTCGCCAACGCTGGCCCCCGCCAGCACACTGCCGGAAAAGCCAGATTCCTCAGGAATGGCTCCCAGCTCTTGTGCCTGAACCCCGCTTGCAACCAGCATCCCCATACTCAACAGCAGACCAATACGCATCGCAACACTCCTGACAAGCGGCCACAAGAGTGGGCCGAGCCTGATAAATAGGAGGGAGGCAGTCGCCCCCCTGAATTGAGAAGCGGCATGTTACGGCAGGGAAAAATCACAAATAAGACAGCGGGATGCGGTTTTATTTTTTATGATGGCTTTTTATTTTTTTATAGGCGCAAGCAGGGGGCGACCCGGCATAATCAGTCCCCACGGCCTTGCAACGCTGCGGGCTGCTCGCGCCATACTCACTCTATTTACCCCTGTTCCCAACATCGGAGTTCTCATGCGTCGATTCAATTTCATGCTCAATGGCAGCAGATTGATGATGTTCCCCTTCTACATTGGCATTCTCATCTGCGTGGTATTGCTGATGGTGAAATTTGCCATGCAGCTCTATCAGCTTTCTGTAAACATTTTCGAGATCCCCTATCTGGACCTCATTACCGGCGTGCTGACCCTGGTGGACTTTATACTGGTGGCCCAGATGCTGATCCTGGTTGCTATCTGTGGCTATGTGCAATTTATCCAGACGGAAGAGCAGCGCGCCTCCCTTAGCAGCAACTGGCTTAGCAAGATCAACTTTGCCTCCCTCAAGCTCATCGTCATCAACTCGCTGGTGACTATTGCCGGAGTGGAGGTGCTCAAGGCATTTCTCGAAGATGGCATCATCAATGAAGTCGATATGAAGTGGTCCGTGGTGGTGTTTCTCGCCTTCTCGCTGGCCGCGCTCATCTATGCGGTGACCGAGCGGATGGCGGAGCATAAATAGTCGAGCTTGATCACAGTGCTTGTTCAGCCTTGATTCACCAGCAATACAATTGATAACACTTTTCATTACTCTTACTGCGTTATAAACTTGCTCCCCCCGGGCTGCCCCGCCCGGGTGCTGGAGCCTTTATGACAAGCCTTTCTCTCTCACCCCGACAATTCAGGCAGTGGCTGGCCTACCACCATCAGGCCGCCGAGGGCACCCTCTATCTGATGTTCTTCTCCGGCCTGCTGCTGTGGGAGCCGCTGACCCCGCTCTGGTCGCTGGCACGCTGGAATCTGTTTTTCCATGTGATGCTCTCGCTCACCCTGTTCCCGCTGCTATTTGGCGCTTTCTGGCTCTCCCATCGCAGCTTGTTGCACCGCAGCAACAAACCCTTTTTACGCACCACGGGGCGGATTATTGAAGCCCTGCTGCTGATCTGTTTGGCCAGCGGCCTGCTGCTGGTGCTGCACGGCACCCCGGGCGATGCCATCGGCAACCTCGCCAGCTGGGCCCACTGGTTGAGCGCGTTGGCGTTAACTCCTCTGGTGCTGCGCCACGCCTGGCGCTGGACCATCTTGAAATGGCGCACCTAATCCCATGTTGAAGTCTTCGTTCTCTGCATATTTGTCACCCCTGCTGGCCCTCCTCCTGCTGCTGGCCAGCCCCTTTGCGTTGGCCCAACAGATGGGCGCCGGGATGATCGCCTATGAGGAGGGGCAAAGCCCGCGCCTCGTCACCGCCAACCTGAGCGCAGGTTCCGTCACCCTGCTGGAGCGCGATAGCGGAAAGCGCCTGAAAGAGGTGCCGCTGGGGGGCGATCTGCGCCAGCTGGCCCGCGCCGATGGTGGTACCCTGCTGGTCACCGACTACAGCGGCGATCGCCTGCTGCTGCTGGATGATGATCTCGATCTGGAAAAGACGATCCCCACCGGCCACCGCCCCTATGGGGTCATCTTCGATGTCAAGCGGCAGTGGTTCTGGGTCACCCTGTTCGAATCCGCTCGTCTGCAGGCCTACGACACCGCCGGCAACCTCCAGCTGGATGCAGAAACCGCCGAGACTCCCCGTGGGCTGGCCCTGACCGACGACGATCGCCTGCTGCTCACCCACGCCATGACCGGCCAGCTCGCCATCTATGATCTCGCCAAGCTCGGCCACGGCGCCAAGGGAGCTTCGCTTCCCAAGCCCAAGCTCATTACCCTGGCCGAGACCCATAGCGACACGCCGAGCGACTCTCAAGGCTTGCCGCGCCTGCTCGATGGCATCGCCCTCTCCCCAGATGGCAGCGAGGCCTGGCTGCCCCATGTGCTGTGGAGCTTTGATCACCCCTTCCAGTTTCAGAGCACCGTCTTTCCGGCTGTCTCCATCATCGATCTCGATGAGGAGAAAGAGCGGGTCGATGAAAGAAAACAGCTCTTTTTGCAGATCAATCTGCCAAGCGTCGGCAACCGCAGCCAGATCGTCTCCAACCCGTTCGCAGCGCGCTTTGCCGCCGACGGCAAGCGGGTCTATCTGACCCTTGCGGGCTCGGAAGATCTGCTGGTGTTTGATCTCTCCCGCAGCGGCAAGTCCAACAACAACCGCCACCGCCGCAAGAAGTTTCAGGGGGGCGCCAAGGCGACCCAGCTCTTGCGCCACCTGCCGGGCCAGAATCCGCGGGATCTGCTGATCGACGGTGACCATATTCTGGTGCATAACGCCATGGGACAGGATCTCACCCGCCTCAATAGCGGCGGCAGCGGCCCGTTTGCCCGGGTCACCGTCGATGTGCCCCACTTCGCCAAGCTGGTGGAAACGGATCCGCGCCCCGAACCGCTTCAGCGCGGCGAGCGGCTATTCAACCTTGGCAACACCGCCGCAAACTCACGCTTCCCCATGGCGGGAGACAACTGGATGAGCTGCAACTCCTGCCATCTGGATGGGTTCAACTTCACCAACCGCTATCTGATGGCGGCTCACCGCCAGAAGAGCGGCGACAACGCCATCAACGGCCACGCCAACCTCACCAACATGGTGGCGGGGGATTTTGTCGGCGAATACCTGCGCATGACCCAGCAGACCCAGGGCGGCATGGGCCACGACACCCGCGATGGGGCCGAGGCAGTTGACCCCGCGAGGCCCCAACCGGAAGTGAAAGCGATGATGGAGGACTTACACGCTTTCGTCACCGCCGATGGCAACCTCCCCTATCTCGCCAACTGGCTGCGGCTCGATGCCCCGCGCACGGATCCCGCCAGGGCGCCGACTACCCACCCGAAGGAGTGGCTCAACTCCGCCTCCTGCCAGAACTGCCACCAACAGGCCTTCAAAGATTGGAGCGAGAGCAACCACCGGCTGATGGGCAACTCCCATCCCTACTACAAGGTGGTGCAGGCGCTGGCCCGCGAAACCGAAGGGGAAGCGTTCGGCCAGTGGTGTCAGGGCTGCCATATGCCCCAGCAGGTGATGACAGGCCAGATGGATCTGCCCAAGGGCTCCCACATGTTCGAGCAGGGCGGCGCCTCGCTGATTGCCGCCCACAAGGCGGGCGAACCTGTGGTGGAGGAAGGGACCGGCTGCGTGCTCTGCCATCGCATCACCAAAGTGGAAGATGCGGGCGGCAACAGCGCCTTTACGGTGAATTTGAAAGACCGTGAGAGCTATGTGTTCGAGGATGCCCCGGGCGGCAGCCTCCAGCACTGGCTGGCTGAGCGGCAGATCAACGCCCGTCCGGCGGCCCACAAAGCCTCCTATCAGAAGGATTTCTACCGCGACGCGGCTCTGTGCAAGTCGTGCCACAACGAGTTTGCCCCGGGCACCGGCGCCAACATCGTCAACACCTGGGACGAGTGGGAAAAATCCAGCTTCGCCAAGGCCGAGGATCCCGCCAAGCGGCGCACCTGTATCGACTGCCATATGAACCCGGAGCCGGGCAATGGCGGCGCGCCGGTGGCGGGCCAGTCCACGGAAAACGGCACCATGAAAACGCGGCTCTATCGCCACAACTTTACCGGCGCCCAGCACCAGCTGGTGGGGCTGCGTAATCCTGGGCTTGAACAGGAGAGTCTGGCCCTGCTGCGCTCCAGCGCTACCCTCTCCGCCCGTATCGAACAGGCTGCCGATAGCCAGCAGTTGGTGGTGCGGGTCGCCAATACTGGCGCGGGCCATGCTCTGCCCACTGGCGTAGCTGATTTCCGTGAACTCTGGCTGGAGCTGACCGTCACCGACGCCACCGGCAAGGTGGTGCTTGCCAGCGGCCAGCCGGTGGATGGCGCTGTCCCTGAGAATGCTCGGTTGTTCAGAAAAGTGTTCGGGGATACCGAGGGCAAGCCGGTGGGGCTCAAGTTCTGGCGCTACGCCAAGCTCTTGGAAGATACCCGCATTCCGGCCGATGGCTGGCGCGATGAAGCCTGGCCGCTGCCAGCAGATGCCCAAGGGCCCTTCAAGGCCGATATCAAACTCAATTTCCGCACCTACCCCAAGTGGGTCAATGATGCGGTGCGCGTCGCCGAGCCGAGCTTGCCGGAGCCACCCATAGTGCAGCTAAATCGGTTGCAACTTACCTTGCAGCCTCTCCCCGTCACGCCCGCTACGGAGCCTCAATCCTGATGTTTGCAAGTTTTCTCATTACCCTGCGCGAGGGGCTGGAAGCCTTCCTGCTGGTCGGCATCTGCCTCTCCTACCTCGCCAAGCTGGGGGCGAGCCGCTACAACAAGTTCATCTATCTGGGGGTGGGGCTTGGCCTTGTCGCCTCCCTTGTCGTCGCCTTCCTGTTCCAGGTGGTGGTGAGCCAGTTCGAGAGCGAGCGCTACAACCACCTGTTGATGGCGGGGATCCTCATCTTTGCCACACTGGTGCTCACCTATATGGCGATCTGGATGCAAAAGCAGGCCAAATCCCAGGTGGGGGCCATCACGGCGCGCATCGATGCGGCCATCGATGGCGGCAACCTGTTTGGTCTGGTGCTGCTTGCCTTCCTTGCAGTGATGCGCGAAGGGTTTGAAACCGTGCTCTTCTTCTCCGCCCTGCTCTACTCCGGTCAAGGGGTGGATCTGCAATCCGGCCTGATGGGCGCGCTGGCGGGTCTGCTGGTCTCCATCGCGCTGGTGTGGGGGCTGCTGCGATCCACCCGCAAGGTGGCGCTGGCGCCTTTCTTCCGCTGGACGGGCCTGCTTATCATCATCATCGCCGCAGGTCTGCTGTCGTCCGCCGTCAACATGTTGCAGGCGGCAGAGATCATCACCTTCTGGACCACGCCGGTGTTCGATATCAGCCACATTCTCGACGATCAGGGGGTATTTGGTACCTTCCTGCGCGCCCTGTTTGGCTACAATGCCTCACCCGCTGGCTTGCAGCTGCTGACCTGGGCCCTCTATCTGGCGATCTTCGTTACCCTCTGGCAGCGCAGCTACCGCCCACAGGTAAGTGCCGCGACTGGCAAGGGCTAAGCCCGCACGCCATATGGCAACAATGCCACGGGGTAACAACACCATTCGGGAGCCGCGCCTTGGCGCGGTTCCCTTATCTATCAAGCTGTTTCGGAATAGGTCATGAGCGATAACAACAAGAAAAGCATTGCAGTGCTGGGCGCTGGCCCCGCCGGTTTGATGGCGGCCTGGCGCCTGCGCCGCGCCGGTTTTGCCGTCACCCTGTTCGAGCAGGAGCCGGTGGTCGGCGGCATGTGCGCCACCCAGACCTTCAAGGGGCGCGATGGGGAGTATCGCTTTGACTACGGCGGCCACCGCTTTATCACCAAGAACCCCGAGCTGCTCGCCTTTATCGACGAGCTGATGGGGGACGATCTGCTCCACGCCGAGCGCAAGAGCGTCATCCGCTTTGGCGGACGCACCTATGACTACCCCCTGAACCTGCCCAACCTGCTCAAGACGGCGCCGCTCGCCCTGATGGCCGGTGCGGTAAAAGACTTGCTGCTGTTGCCCTTTAGCAAGAAGCCGGATGATTTTGCCAAGGCGAGCTTTGCCGAGTGGATCCAGAGCCACTTTGGCCGCACCCTCTACCGTCAGTTTTTCGAGGGCTACACCGGCAAGCTGTGGGGCATCAACCCGGACAAGCTCTCCGCCGACTGGGCCGGTCAGCGCATCAGCCTCATCGATCTCAAAGACGTGGCGCGCCGCCTGCTGCCAAGACGCAACGGCAGTATCTCGGTGCGCACCTATGCCCGCAAATATCGCTACCCCAAATATGGCTTCGGCCAGATCTTCACCACTCTGGGGGAGCGGCTGGTAGCCGAAGGGGTTGAGCTGAAAGCCGGCGCCACCATCACCCGCCTTGAGCAGGCCGATGGCCGCATCGAACGGGTGTATTGGAAACAAGATGACGTTGAGCAAAGTGAGCGCTTTGATCAGGTGATCTCCACCCTGCCGCTGCCGCTCACCTGCCAGCATCTTGGCTTGCCGTGCGATCTCCAATACCGGTCGCTTCGCTTCGTCAATATGCCGCTTAAAACAGAGAACCTGTCGGACAACACCTGGCAGTACCTCTCCGACCCCCATATTCTGGCCACCCGCCTGCAGGAGCCGCGCCGCCGCAGCCCCTTTATGACGCCCCAGGGCCAAACCTCGGTGATGCTGGAGATCCCCTGCAATCCCGGGGATGCCACCTGGCAGGCGCCGCTCTCTGATCTACGCGGTCGGGTCACCGCCGATCTGGCAAGCCTCGGTGTCGATACCGCCAAGCTTGGCGATGAAACTTTTGAAGCGCGTAGCGAGTACGCCTATCCATTGATGGATTTGGGCTATCAGGCGCGCCGCAACGAAGCCATCAAGGCGCTGATGCCGATCACCAACCTCATCATGACCGGCCGTCAGGGGACATTCCGCTACATCTTCACCGACACCGCCATGGAGATGGGGATGATGGCCGCCGACATGGTGATCGACGGGGTGGACAGGCGCCATGCCATCTTTAACCATCGCAACGAAAACACCGTGATTGAAACCCAGAGCGTGGCATGAGTGCCGCGCCATTGGCATAAGTAAGGAGAACAGGATGACCATACGCCCGGGTTTACTCGCCCTCACCCTGCTGCTGACCCTGAGCGGGCAGGCGCAGGCTTACTCCTACGCCGCCGCCGGCAAGGAGCCACTGATCGACGCCCGCGAAGCGCTGCTGGGCGCCGCCACTGGCGGCAATGATGCCAGCGCCACCTTGAGCGAGATTGCCGATGAGCTGACCTATCTGGAACAGCACCACAAGGTGGAGCTGCAAGGGCCGCTGGCCGCAGCCATCAAGGCCAAAGACGCTGCCGCCACCGCCGCCCTGCTTAATCGCGCCTATAAAGCGGAGATTGAGCGCCGCCTCGAAGGGGCCAGCCAGAATCTTGGCGACTACCAGACCGCCAAGGTGCTGGTGGTCAAGAGCAAGCGCTTCCTCGATCTGATCCTCCCATCACTCAGTGAAGGGAATCGCAAGGCGGCCGAGCAGGCGCTGGCCAAGGTGCTGGATGCCATCGGTAACCCGGGGGTATTCGGGGTGGGCGCCAAGCCCGCCGATGCCGCCGCCTTTAGCGATGCAGAAAAAGCGCTGATGGCCGTGCTGGCACCGCTTTGATGGCCTCTCATCGATGACGACGGCCCCCCTCATCCCCAACCCTTCTCCCGCATGGGGAGAAGGGGGGCGTCACAATGGCCGATTACGCTTCGCTAATCGCCCCAACTTACTGCTCCTGTTACTGATCCTGCTGCAACTGGCTTGGCTCGGCTGGCTGCTGACCTTCCCGGTGGCCCTCGATTCCGACGATGCCCTCAATTTCGCCCACGGGGTGACGCGCTTTAGCGTGCTGGAGTTCTCCCCCCACTTTCCGGGCTACCCCGCCTTTATCTGGCTGGCGCGGCTGATCAATCTGGCGGTGGACGATCCGGCCCGCGCGGTGCAGTGGGCAAGTCTGCTCGGTAGCAGTTTGCTGGCCCCCCTCGCCGCCTGGCTGGCGGTGATGCTGTGGCAACGGCCAAGCCTGCTTGCCCCCGTCTGGCTGCTGGTGCTGGCCCTGCCGCTCACCCCGACCCTGGCGCTCTCCGGCCTTTCGGACGGGCCGGCGCTCGCCGCCTGGCTCGGGTCGCTCTTGGCCTTACAGCAGCGCAGAATTGCACTGGCGGGTCTGCTGCTGGGCCTTATGCTGGCGCTGCGCCCCTCCTATTTTGTGCTGGCGCTGCTGCCCCTGTGGCTGGGGATGGCGCAAAAGGGAACACGCATCAAATTTGTGCTTCCCATCGTGCTGGTGGGGCTTATCAGCCTGCTGTTTGTCTGGCAGGCCGATGGCTGGGCCTATTTCAGCGAGGGGCGGCGCTTTACCGACGGCCACTTTACCCTGTGGGGCAACACGGCGGCGGCCCACGGCGATCGGCTGCTGAGCTGGGCGCGCACCTTCAACGATCAGCTCACCCCGCTTTGGCCCTTGGCTGTTGGGGCGCTGCTGGTACTGCCGCTTTGGCAAAGATCAAAAAACCACCCTGCCGCCCTCTCCCCACTCTGGACACTCTACTGGCTCGCCCTGCTGCTCTGGACCCTGTTTGGACAGAATCCCGACAATCCCCGCCATCTGGCCCCCATCACCCTGCTCGGTATTGTGCTGCTGGCAGGTTGGCTGCCGCGCCGTGGCGAGGGGGTGGTCGCGGTGGCCGGATTGCTGCTGCTCAGCGTGACCTTTACCCTGCCCCGTCCGCCCGCCATGGTGCAGGCGGCAAAACTGGCAGAAAAAGCGTGTCCGGCGCTGGTGACCCAGTGGGGCGTAAGATTGCTGCGGGAGACCACGGCACTGCCGGTGACGGACGGCTGGTACAAGGGAGATGCGGCGCTGGCGCTCTCTCAGGGAGCCTGCCGCCTCAGTCGCCGCCCCATCACCGCGAACGAAATGCCCACTGCGGTGCGCCAGCACTGGTTTGCCCCGCGCTTTGCCGCCGAGCCCGGACTCTGGCTCGCCATACCGGATCCATAGCCGCGACAAAACTGATAGACTGCTTTTTTCGCGCTTTTCAACCCGACGTTTCGCATCAACTGGACACCCTATGCCCCAATCGCCAACAGCTCAGGCTGCCGCCCTCTCCCCCCGTTTCCTGTTTATCCTGCTGGGCGCCCTGGCGGGTCTGACCCCGCTGGCGGTGGATATGTATCTGCCCGCTATTCCGGCCATCGCCCGGGATCTGGCCACCAGCATCGACGGCGCCCAGCTCACCATCAGCGCCTTTCTGGGCGGCTTTGCCATCGGCCAGCTCTTCTACGGCCCGCTGGCCGACAGCTATGGCCGCAAGCCGGTGATCCTGGCGGGGCTGGTGATGTTTGCCATCGCCTCGGTGGGCTGCGCCATGGCAGACTCCCTGCCCGAATTGCTGGCCTATCGGATGTTGCAGGCGGCGGGCGGCGCGGCAGGCTCTGTGGTGGTCAATGCCCTGCTGCGCGATCTGTTCGAGAAGGATGCATTTTCTCGTGCCATGTCGTTCGTCATTCTGGTGATGACGCTGGCGCCGCTGGTGGCCCCAGTGGTGGGCGGCTATATCAGTGCCCACGCCGACTGGCGGGTGATCTTCTGGCTGCTGGTGGGGATCAGCCTGCTGATCTGTCTGGTGATGCAGTGGAAAATTCAGGAGACCCTGAAACCGGAGCACCGTCAGCCCCTTAATCTGGGCCAGATCCTCAAGAACTACTGGGGGGTGCTCTCCCATCGCGGCGCCATGGGTTATGTGCTGTGCGGCTCCCTCTCCAGCTCCGGCATGTTCGCCTTCTTAAGCGGCTCCCCTTATGTCTATATCGAGTATTTCAAGGTGCCGACCGAGCACTACGGCTGGCTGTTTGGCCTCAATATCCTGCTGATGATGGTGGTCACCTTCGTCAACAGCCGACTGGTGAAAGGGGTGGGCGCCGAGCGGATGCTGCAATACGGCCTGCTGGTGCTGCCCTGCGCGGGCGCCCTGCTGGTCTACAACGCCTGGAGCCAGACCGGCGGCCTGTGGGGCATCGTCATTCCGGTGGTACTGTTTGTCGGCCATATCAGTCTGGTGGGCGCCAACGCCATGACCGGCCTGATGGGCCACTTCCCGCAATCTGCGGGCACCGCCTCGGCACTGGCGGGCACCCTGCGCTTTGGCATCGGCGCCCTGGTCGGCATTCTGGTCAACCTCAATCCGCCCCACTCGCCACTGCCGATGGCCATCGCCATCGCCTGCTGCGGGGTGGGCTCCACCCTGAGTTACTGGCTGCTGACCGGCAAGCGAGGCGATTGATCCCCTCCCTCCTGTCAGGAAAACGAAAGAGGCTTCCGTCAACGGAAGCCTCTTTTCGTACTGGCGGCCGGACGTTCAGAACTGGGCACTGTTGAGCCAGAGGTGCGCCCCTATGCTCACCAGATAACCGAGCAAGATGGCAGGCAGCCACTTCAGGTGGCCAAAAAAGGTATACATGCCGTGGGCCTGTCCCATCAGGGCCACCCCGGCCGCAGAGCCGATGGAGAGCAGGCTGCCGCCCACTCCGGCGGTCAGGGTCACCAGCAGCCACTGCCCCAGCGCCATATCCGGGTTCATCGACAGCACGGCAAACATCACCGGAATGTTATCCACGATGGCCGACAAGACCCCGATGAAGATGTTGGCCATGGTGGGCTCCCCACCGGCATACAACCAATGTGATACCAGCTCCAGATACCCCATAAAGCCCAGCCCACCGACACACATCACCACCCCGTAGAAGAAGAGCAAGGTATCCCACTCCGCCTTGGCCACCTTGTTGAACACGTCAAATGGCACCACAGAACCCAGACTACGCAACCGCACCTCATCGCCATTGCGTTCATAGAGCGCACGCTTGCGGGCAAGGGATCGTGGCAGCGACTTGCGCAAATAGAAGCCGAAAAACTGCAGATAACCGAGCCCCAGCATCATGCCTAGTACGGGTGGCAGGTGGAGGAAACTGTGGCATAGCACCGCCGTGATGATGGTCAGCAAGAACAGCGCGACGATGCGGCGGGCCCCCCGCTTGAGATCGACCACCTCGTTATCAGCCTCCGGCACATGGCGCGGCACCATCAGGCTCATCAGGATGGCCGGGACCAGAAAATTGAGCAGAGAGGGAATAAGCAGGGTGAAGAACTGGCCAAATTGCACCTTGCCCGCCTGCCACACCATCAGGGTGGTGATATCGCCAAAGGGACTGAACGCCCCTCCGGCGTTGGCGGCTATCACTATGTTGATGCAGGCAAGATTGACAAAACGTCGATCACCGTTGGCCACTTTCAACACCACGGCACACATCAAGAGCGCTGTGGTCAGGTTGTCTGCTACCGGCGAAATACAAAAAGCAAGTCCGCCGGTCAACCAGAACAGGGTGCGCAGGTGAAAGCCGGAGCGCACCAGCCAGGCGCGCAGGGCATCGAACAACCGCCGGTCCTCCATGGCGTTGATATAGGTCATCGCCACCAGCAGGAACAGCATCAACTCGGCATATTCCAGCAGGGTATGGCGAAATGCCTGCTCGGCGACAGGGCTCATCCCCTGCTGTGCATAGGCGATACCGATCAGGATCCAGATCACCCCGGCGGCCACCAGCACGGGTTTGGACTTGCGCAGTTGCAGATACTCTTCAGCCATCACCAGGGCGTAGGCCAAGACAAACAATCCGACACAAAAAAGTCCGATTGAGGAGGATGTCAACAGAACTGGGCCACTACTGGCATGGGCGGGAGGGATAAACAGGGACAGCAGCAAAATAACAGGGGTGAGCGCAGACATGGTCTCTTCCTTTTAGAACCGTCTGGCAATGATGCTAGCACCTGGATGAAAAGAAAAATTCATCCAGGTCAATTAACGCTTAATTGGTTTGCTGTCGAAACGCGGGATTATTTCTTGCCGAAACCCGACTGCTTGAGGGTATAGCCTGCGCTGTTTTGCCAGGCATCCAGACCGCTGCGGTTATTGCCCGCCACCAGACTGGCGGCCAGACTCGGGCTGTTGAACAGCTGATCGGCGGTAAAGACAAAGCCGCCCTGACTGCGGGGCACTATGACCCCCTTCTCCAGCAGTTCGTGACGCAGCTCGATCACCGCTTCACGCAGAGAGGCGGCATCCTCGCCATTGGCGGTGGAACCGGCCAGCACCATAAAGCCCGGATTTTGCCGCTTGCCCACCGGATAACCGTGGGCCTCGGCCCCCTTGCCGTTGAAGTGGTAGAGCTCGCGCTCCCCCGGCCGGTTGTCGGAGAGTGCCTTTTGCAGGGTCATCAGCTCGTTGTAGATCTCGATGGGGACGACGGCAGCCTGCTTGTTGCCCTTGCTATCGATGATAAAACTGACTTGCTTGTGTAACATCCTTGCTCATCCTGTGACCCATGGAAGCCCCTATTCTAACCACCTCGGGCAAGCGGGATCCAGCGAGGATCCACTGCTCTTTTGCCGCCTTGATCACTAACTGGCACTCTTGATCAACCGTAAGGGGTGTTGATCATTGCCGGCCGTGCTAGCGTACCAAGCATGATGAAAGCCATTGACCATCAAACGGTTATCCCATGCTGACCCTGCGCAACCTCTGCAAGAGCTTCGATAACGGCAGTGAACGACTGCCGCTGTTCCACCATCTCGATCTCGCCCTCCCTGCTGGCGAGATCACCCTGCTGCTGGGTCAAAGCGGCTGCGGCAAGTCGACCCTGCTCAATCTGATCGCCGGGCTGATTGCACCGGACGAAGGGGAAATCTGGCTGGGGGAGACCCGGATCGACACCCGATCCCCCGACGAGCGGGCGCGCCTGCGGGGCCGCCATTTCGGTATCGTCTATCAGGATTTCAACCTGCTGCCGACCCTCAACGTGGCCGAGAATCTGGCACTGCCGCTCGCCATCAACGCTCTGCCACCGGATGAGACAAAGATTGACCAGTTGCTGCACCGGCTCGATATGAGCCACAAGCGCCATGCCTGGCCGGAGCAGCTCTCCGGCGGTCAGCGACAGCGGGTGGCGCTGGCCCGCGCCCTGATCCATCAGCCCCAGTGGCTGCTCGCCGACGAACCCACCGGCAGCCTCGATGAGCACAATGCCGAACAGGTGATGGCGTTAATGATCGCGGCAGTGCGCGATACCGGCGCAGGCTTGCTGCTGGTGAGCCACAACCCCGCCTATGCCGAGCTGGCCGACAGGGTGCTGCGCCTCGAAGGGGGGCAACTTATCGAGCTCAAGGGGCCCCTTCATGACTAAACGGCGACTGCGCCAGCCGGAGACACGCTGATGCTGCCACTCAAAGCGCTGCTGCGCCTCTATCGCAGTCACCCCTGGTTGCTGCTGATGAGTCTGGCCGGGCTGGTATTGGGAGTGTCGCTGGTGGTGGCCATCGAGCTACTCAATCACAGTGCCCGCACCAATTTTGTCGCA
The DNA here is from genome assembly GCF_040907905.1 of Aeromonas sp. s13. Classification (NCBI taxonomy): domain Bacteria; kingdom Pseudomonadati; phylum Pseudomonadota; class Gammaproteobacteria; order Aeromonadales; family Aeromonadaceae; genus Aeromonas; species Aeromonas sp. s13. Next base: position 82,416 of record NZ_JBFOCS010000068.1, read on the forward strand.
GCCCGCAGCCAGCTGGCAGGGGAAGCCAACTACCGGCTGGCCCCCGCTGGCGGGCTGGATGAGCAGCTTTACGTGCAGCTGGTGACCAGCCAGCCCGCCTTGGATGCCATGCCCCAGCTCCATGGCTGGCTCAAGGATGAAGAGGGGCGCAGCTTTCAACTGCTGGGGATGGATCTCTTCAACCCCGGCCCCCTGCGCCAGCTGTTTGGCGCCCAACCCGCGAGCGAGCCCGACTTTTCCCTAAACCGTGCCGACAGCATCTGGCTGGCAACCCCCGAAGCGGAGCGCCTTGGCTGGCAAGCGGGCCAGAGCCGCCGCTTTGTATTGGGTGGCAACGATGGCGCCAGCGCCCGCCCTCTGACCCTGACGCTGGCGGGCACCTTCGAGCCGGGCGCCGTGCCCATGGAGCGACTGCTGATAACCGACATCGGCCTCGCCCAGCCGTTGCTGGATAAAGCGGGTCGGCTCGATCGCATCGTCTTCAAGCTAAGCGACGCCGAGGCTCGCACCCTGCAGGCCACCCTGCAAACCGATTACCCGAACCAGCCCTTGTGGCTTGAGCCCATCAGCCCGGCGCTCGATGCCAGCCAGCTTGGCGATGCGCTGGCCCTTAACCTGACGGCGCTGTCATTGCTCGCCATGGCGGTGGGATTGTTTCTGGTGTTCAACGCCCAGCGATTTGTGCAGAGCGTGCGCCGCCCCCAGCTGGCCCAGTTGATCATTCTGGGGATGGGGCCGAGTCGGGTACTCCGCTGGCTGGTGCTAGAGCTCGTTATTCTCGCCACCATCGGCACCCTGCTCGGGGTGGTGCTCGGCAGCCTGTTGGCGCTGGCACTGATGGGGCAACTGACCCAGGCGCTGGCCGATCTCTATGGGCCCAACCCCATCGACCTGCTTCGCCTTTCCCCTGTGAGCCTGCTCAAGGCACTGTTGATCGGGCTGTTCGGCACGCTGGCCGCCAACCTGCCCGGCTGGTGGCAACTGCTGCGCCAATCCCCCCTCGAACTGCGTGCCGGAAGCAGCCGTCCCCCCGCTCACCCGTGGCGACGGCGCGTGCTGGCCCTCGCCATCTTGCTGCTGTGCGCTCTGTGCCTGTGGCTGCCGCAAACGGGTCTGAGTGGCGCCCTGTTTATCGCCGGCGGCTGGCTGCTGGCCATGGCGCTCTGGCTACCCGATGCCCTGCGCGGCCTGCTTGGCTGGTTGCGGCGGCGCGCGGGCGGCCCCCTCACCGCCCGGCTCGGGGTGGCCGAGACCCTCTATCACCTCGATCGCACCGCCATCGCGGTGATGGCATTGCAGCTGGCCATCGCGGCGGCCATCGGCATCGGGGTCATGGTGTCGAGCTTTCGCTCAAGCGTAGAGATCTGGCTCGGCCAGCGTCTGGCCGCCGATCTCTATGTCACCGCCCCCAAGGGGGTTGCAGGCAACAAGGGCACATTGAGCGATACAACCCTTAAGACCCTGCTCGCCAATCCGCTGGTGAGCGCCGCCTCGCGCCGCTCGGTTCACCCTGCCCGCTGGCAGGGGCAGCCCATCGAGTGGGCGCAGATGGACTTTATCCCCCAGCTTAAAGCGGCCTATCCGCTGCTGGCCGGACGCTGGCCGACCAATCCTGACGAGGTACTGGCGAGCGAGCCGCTGACGGTGCGCCTCGGGGTCAAGGTGGGCCAGACATTGGCGATCAGCGGCGAGCAGGGGCCAAGACAGTTCACCGTCACAGGCGTCTATCAGGACTACGGCAGCGACAAGGGGCAGATCCTGCACGCCTTCGAGGCGGGAGCGGTGCAATCCCTCGCCCTCTTTAGCAACGACCCTGAGCAGCTGGCCGATCGCCTGCGCGAGCGCTTTGGCGAGCAGATCAATCTGCTCTCCGCCCCCGCCATCCACAGCGCGGCGCTCAAGGTGTTTGACCAGACCTTTGTGGTGACCGAGCTATTGAAACTGCTGATCCTCGGCATCGCCTTTGTCGGGATCGGCTCGGCTTTTATGGTGCTGGGGTTGGCGCGCCGTGGCGAGCTGCAGACCTTGCAGAGTCTGGGCTTGAGCCCTCGCCACTGCCGCCAGCTGCTGGTGTGGCAAGGGGCGGGATTGGGGCTGCTCACCGCCCTGCTGGCCCTGCCGGTGGGGTATGGCCTCGCCTGGGTGCTGATCGAGGTGGTCAACCCCCGCGCCTTTGGCTGGCGCCTCGCCTTCGAGGCCGCCCCCCTTCATGCGGTCACCGCCCTGTTGCTGGCACCGGTATGTGGCGCATTGGCATCCTGGTATGCGGCAAGGAGAGTGGTATGAGCCAACAACCGCGAGATACGCCAGCATGCTGGCTCTCACACCTGATACGCGGCGTATTGGCCTCCTGGTATGCGGCACGGAGAGTGGTATGAAACAGATCAAAGAGTGGCCGCTGGCGCTGGGTATGCTCTGGACGCTCTATAGCGGGGCTATCGCTGCCAGCGATCTGGGCGCCCTGCTCGGCGGCGGCAACGACAGCTTTAAAAAGGTGTTGCCGGGGCAAACCATAAAACTGCCGGAGGATCACGCCGCCCACCCCGATTACCGCTCCGAGTGGTGGTATCTCACCGGCAATCTCAAGGATGAGCAGGGGCGAGAATATGGCATGCAGTGGACCCTGTTTCGCCAAGGGATCGAACAAGAACTCCGCACCCGCAACCCCTGGCTCACCCCCCAACTCTGGCTGGCGCAGTTTGCCATCACCGATCTCGACCGTGGCAGGCACCAGCAAGATGAACGGGCCAGTCGGCAGGGGCCGGGGCTGGCGGGGGCCAGCGGCGGAGAATATTGGCTCAGGGAGTGGCGACTAGCCTCGCAAGGGGCAGCGCTGTTTCCCGCCACCCTCAAGGTGCAGAGCAAGATTGGCGAGCTGAACCTCACCGTCAATGCCGTCAAGCCGCTGGTGCTGCAAGGCAAGGCCGGTTACAGCGAGAAGAGCCCGGGCAACGCCTCCTTTTACTACTCCTACCCGCGCCTCACGCTGCGCGGCACCCTGACCCGCGATGGTGAGACCCGCACCGTGACCGGACAAGGCTGGTTTGATCACGAGTGGAGCAGCTCGGTATTGGCCGAGTGGCAATCAGGCTGGGACTGGTTTTCGCTCCAGTTGAATGATGGCCGCGAGCTGATGCTGTTTCGCCTGCGCACCAAGGCAGGCCGAGCCGAGCCTGAGAACCGCTACGGCATTTTGATTGAGCGGGACGGCAGCAGCCGGGTGCTCGCCCCCGACGCGATTCGCCTTACCCCGGGCAACACCTGGCGCGGCCCCAAGGGGCAGCACTACCCCGTCGAGTGGCAGCTGGAAGCCGTTGGAATGAGCCTCACCATCAAAGCCCGTCAGCCCAATCAGGCCATGAGCGGTCGCTTTGACTACTGGGAGGGAGCGGTCTCTGTCTCTGGGGATGCCAAGGGGGTCGGTTATCTGGAGATGACCGGCTACTGATCACCGTCAACAAACGTGGCCGGTTTGCTCGATGACCCGAAACAAATAGCCCTTATAACAGGGCATAGCAGAGAGATTGCCCAGCCACTTCTGTCACTTGGCGCCAGTCGTCAAGGATGCCTTGCCTGTTTATTTATTAAACACCCGCACCCACTCAACCCGCTGCCAATGTGGATCAAGTCTGATCCTCGTCAAAAAACCTTTCAAAATCCGAGCGATAACTAACTTTTTACTCACTTTTGTTGGTAGGTGTTTGATACCTTGCTCATCTGGCCCTCACAGCCCCAAAAGCAGCCGAGGTAAGCCCATGATTTACCAATTTTCATTCTGGTTAAAGGCAGTACTCGGGGAGCTGTAACCCCGTGCGGTAGCTATTTTTCATCATAATTTATATTGCTAGAGATTCAATCAATTCTATCCATGACCATTTTATATGCAGCATTTCTATACATATGAAAAACTCCAAAAACTGCGGCTAAATGCGTATAACTGAACATTATAAATACTGTAATTTACTAAGTTATGTTTCTACTTACCCCACCATTCCGCTCCAGATTTTTGATACTGATCTCATTTTTAATCAAATAATTATCTATTAAATATGTGGATACGCACTCGATACTTTACTCCTTTAACGCATATTCGATCTTGGAGGTGATGTTGTATAAAGAATTAACAGAAAAACAAATTAGAATTATCAACAGAGATCTCAAGTTAATTTTTTCAATCAAGGGGATATCATTACCTAAAAATATTGAAGATATAATAAAATTAGGTATTTTCTCACCAAGAGTAAAGCTCAAGGATCGGGAGTTATATCTATCTAAGGAAGGGATTACTGCATTAGAAAGAATTTGCGAGATAATTTCAAACCTGAATAAATACAAAGGACTTCTGAATTACAATGACATATATCAATCTGCTCTATTAGAACTTGGGAAATGGTTTGAAATTAGATTAATGCCAGATGCACATGATTTTTTTGCATCGCTAGACACAGCATTATCTAAAAATATCCAAACATCCAACTTTATTTGTCGAATCGATGGTATATCACTTGATGGGTTGAACAAAATAAATATCGGAGGAAAAACAATAAAGATATATGATAAATCTGACTTGAATGGTCCTAGCGACGACCACAAAAATATAAAATCTCATATCAATTGTGAATACCATGAAAGCCTCATAATAATGGGAAGCGAACACGGTAGTAACTCTGTAGCAATGGAAAAATTCTATTTCAACGCAGAACTATCCCTTTCGATTATAAGACTTTATTCATGCGCACTGTATAAACAGTCTATACATAAAGTTAATATAAGATTGATAAATAATTGTACACATTCATACGGTTCAGCAAGTTGCATTCGTCAAGATGAATACAGCCACGATATAACATTCACCAGTTATGGAAAATCAACCCAAGATTTTAAAATAGATAATGAGTTATTAACTCACTTGGATAAGGAAATGTTTTTCGAGACTATTTCTTCGTTAGTCAGTAAAGCCGACAGGAATGAGCTAGAAAATGCGATTATTAAATCACTATATTGGATAGGTGAGTCTCAAAAGGATCAATCCAATCCGTCTGCATTCGTAAAACTTTGGTCTGCTTTAGAATGTTTTTTCACTCTAGGAAAAGGAGACATTACAGAACGCAACGCGCGTGGAATCGCATCAATAATAATGTATGGGGATTTTCATCATATAGATTTTAAGGATTATAGTCAGCTTAAGACCAAAATAAAAAACCACTATAAATCTCGTTCTAAGATAGTTCATCACGCAGAATTCTCCCAAATAGATAACATTCAACTTGAAGAAATGGCATTTATTGCCTGTTGGGTAACCATAGCTATGGCGGCCTTGCTAACGCGTGGATATACGAAGCTATCTGATATTGAACGAGAAGCGCAGAGACTAGATGCGATGCATAATAATTAATGAAAACCTATTTTAAATATTATACGTATGGTGCATACAATCTCCATATATATACACCACAGGTGTATTAATCCAGCTAGGTTTTCATTTGTTTCGCCGCCAGTTCTACCAGATGAAGGCATCTGTGATAGGGAATACCTGTATATTTGTTTAAGCTCCAACACTAAGTTGCTGATATATGAATCAACAGATTACTTCCTCCCGCTCCCCAGCGATTGAATAAACGCCAACGTACGGCGATTAAACTGCTCCGGCTGCTCCACATTGCAGACATGACCACACTGCTGGATCACCGCCAGCGAGGAGCTGGCATCGCGGGCCACCTGTTCACGCACCGGCGCCAGAAACATATGATCCTCCTCCCCCATCACATAGAGGGTGGGTATGGGCAGGGAGCGTTCGCGGAAGTAACGCATCAGCGGGTTAACCTCGGTGGCGAGACGGAACCAGCGTTTGAACTCTTTCTGGCAGAGCTTGCGGGCCTCGCGCACAAAGAGGTTGCGTGACTCCTGATGGTGCTGGCGCGGCATGATGATGAAGGCAAACAGCCGGTAGAGCCACATATAGGGCAGGATATGCTGGCCGAGTCGGCCCAGTTGCACCAGCACCCTCGAGCGGATATCGAGCCGCAAAATGGCGCCCCCCAGTACCATGCTTTTGACCCGCTCCGGGCAGAGCTCGGCCAGATGGCGAATAAGGATGGTGCCAAGGGAGATGCCGACAAAGTGGGCGCGGCGGATATCGAGATGATCGAGCAGCCGAACGATATCTTCGGTCACTTCCCGAAAGCTGTAGTGGCCCTTGACCACCTGTTGCAGCTGGTGGGACTGGCCGTGGCCGCGCAAATCCAGCAGCAGCACATTGAAGTGCTCGCGATAGGCGCGCAGCTGCTTGAACCAGATGGAGGAGCTGCCACCGGCGCCGTGGACAAACACCACCCAATCCCGCTCGGGACCCAGTTCGAAAGTCTTGTGATACAACATCCAATAGGCTCCCTTGGTGATGGGGGGTATACTCGGCTGCGCGCATATTAACAGAACAGGCCCGCCGATAGATATGCGCCTGACATGACCCGGATCACCCCTTGCGCGAGAACCCACCATGGATTTGACCCGTTTGCGCCACTTTCTGCTGACCCTGCCGGGCGCCACCGAAGATACCCCGTTTGGCCCGGAGATCCTGGTCTACCGCATCGCGGGCAAGATGTTTGCGCTGGTGGATTGGCAGGTCGAGCCGCTCACCATCAACCTCAAATGCGAGCCCGAGCTGGCGTTGCTGCTGCGCGAGATCCACCCCGAGGTCAAACCGGGCTGGCATATGAACAAGCAACACTGGAACACAGTGACCCTGAACAGCACCTTGCCAGATGATCTGTGGCAGGGCTGGGTGCACCACTCCTATGAGCGGGTTGTCGCGGGTCTGCCCAAAGCCAAACGGCCACAGGCGCCGCGCCCCCTCTCCCCCACTGACGACCCAACCTTATGACCCCAGCACTTAATCCAGCACTTTGCATTGTCCCCCTTGGTGAGGCACATATCCCCGCTCTCGTGACCCTGTTTGAGCAGGCGGTGCGACGCAGCGGCCCCGAGCACTACAGCACCGAACAGGTGGAGCAGTGGGCCCTCGGTGCACAACATCCGGGCTTTGTCAGCCAGCTGCGCGAGCACCACGGCTGGGTGGCGGAGCTGGCAAATGTGCCCCTTGGGTTTGTCACCCTGAGCCCCGACGGCCACCTCAGTCTGCTCTATGTGAGCGCCGAGCATCAGCGCCAGGGACTGGGCAATCTGCTGCTCACTACGGCGCTCGCGGGGGCCCGAGGGCTCGGTCTGACGCTCATCACCACCGAGGCCAGCGCCTTCAGTTATGAGCTATTTTTACGACATGGCTTTACGTTGACCGGGCTGGAGTGCGTGGAGCGGGGCGGAGTCAGTTTTACTCGCCATCGCCTGCACTGCTGCTTGCCAAGCTAGGGCAAGCCACTAAAATACGCTTAATTTTCGTATTGTTACTGTATTGAGGCAGCAACCATGGTGGTAGAAAGTGAAGGCTATATCTCGCTGATCGAGTATCTGGTGGAGAGTTTGGGATTGTTTGAATCCCAGCAGCAGAACGATGGTGAAGAGACCATCGAAGATCTGGTCAGTGGCCGTGTTGCCAGCAACCTGATGGCCATTTGCGAGCAAAACCCCCAGCTCGATCCCAAGGTGCGTTTCGCCATCATGCAGGAGGCCGACGCAGTGGTCGCCGACCTGGAAGAGGTGCTCTCTGCCGTCTGGCTGCGCGCCCCGACCCCGGAACAGAAAACCTTCCTCATCGAGTTTATCGATCTCATCAAGAACCTGTTCGACAGCGCCATCGGCTGATCTGCCGTCCGGCTCTCCCGCCCAACGCAAGATTTCAGAACAGCAGATAAGGAAAAGGGCCGCCTTGGTGGGCAGCCCTGCTTGCTATCATTTTCAACCCGCCAGTGCGTTCATTCATCAGGCGGTTATCAAGGCAAGAAATGTGTCTGGACTTTGCATCCGATCCCTGGACGCTACCTAGTTAGTCCCGACTGGTCGCAATAAGTTCCCTCCTCCGACCATTTATTTTCACTTTTATTAAGAAATCGACTACAAACCTGTTCAGCGGTTCAGGCTGGGTGGCAAACAGACTCCAATGCCACCCAGTCCGCAGTAGCCATCCGGGTTTTTCTCCAGATATTGCTGATGGTAATCCTCGGCGTAGTAGAAGGGCGCCAGCGGCAGAATGCGGGTGGTAATGGCACGGCTGTCGCCGCTTGCCGCCATCGCCTGCTGGTAAGCCGCCATGCTCTGCTGGGCAATGATCTGCTGGCTCTCATTGCCATAGAAGATCACCGAGCGGTACTGGGTACCAATGTCCCCGCCCTGACGCATCCCCTGCGCCGGATCGTGTTGTTCCCAGAACAGTCTGAGCAGATCGCCATAGCTGATCACCGCCGGATCAAACACCACCTGCACCGTCTCGGCATGACCGGTCAGGCCGCTGCACACCTCTTTGTAGGTGGGATTCTGGGTCACGCCGCCCTGATAACCTGCCGCGGTGGAGTAGACGCCCGGCTGCTGCCAGAACAGGCGCTCAACGCCCCAGAAACAACCCATGCCAAACCAGGCGATCGCCATGTTCTCGGGCCAGGGACCCTGGGTCGGGTTGCCGTTCACCGCATGCTGCTGACCAATCACCATCGCTTCGCGCCGTCCCGGCAGGGCATCTGCCGGTGAAATAATCTGTTCCATGAATTCTGTCCTTGTATAAAACCCTGTGAAATCACACAGCTGACGAAAAGGAGCATCGAAGATAGCAGTTTATCGCGCCGGATCAACCGGCGGACCCCTCCCCGCTCGCCCCGGCGGTCATCTGCACCGTCTGTCACCCTTTCACAATCCGCACGGCCAAGCCGCCCCTCGTAGACCAGAAACGGCCAAAATAAATATTTAATCTTGATTTGTGAATTAATTTTCATATATTGAGCCAATCGCTGTTTTTTTATGGAAGAAATATCAAGTGCGTGAACGCGAACCCAGTCTGGTCAATGCCTTCCGGCAATCCACCCCCTATGTCAATGTCCATCGGGGTGCCACCTTTGTGCTGATGATGGGGGGAGAAGCCATCTGCCACCCCAACTTCGCCAATATCGTCAGCGATATCGCCCTGCTGCAGACACTGGGCATACGCCTGGTGCTGGTGTTTGGTTCACGTCCGCAAAACGATGAGGCGCTGGCCCGCGCCGGTATCGAGGCCCAGTATCACAAGCGGATCCGGGTCACCGATGACGAGAGTTTCACCATCATCAAGCAAGTGTGTGGCGGCCTGCAATATGACATCACCGCCCAGCTCTCCATGGGGCTCGCCAACACCCCCATGCAGGGGGCGCGGATCAGCGTGGTGAGCGGCAACTTTGTCACCGCACAGCCGCTGGGGGTGGATGATGGCATCGACTTTTGCCATAGCGGCCGGGTGCGCCGCATCGACGTGGAGGGGATCACCCGCCAGCTCGATCAGAAGAGTCTGGTGCTGATCTCCCCCATCGGCTGTTCGGTCACCGGCGAGAGCTTTAACCTCAGCTCCGAAGAGGTGGCCCGCCGGGTGGCGGTCGACCTCAAGGCAGACAAGCTCATCTGCTTTAGCAGCACCCAGGGGGTGATGGACAGACGCGGCGAAGCCATCTCCGAGCTCTTCCCCGAGCAGGCCGAAGAGCTGCTGGTGGAGCTGGAGCAGGCTGGCGAAGAGATGTCCGGCACCGCCCGCTACCTGCGCGCAGCCATTGCCTCCTGCCGCGGCGGCGTGCCCCGCTCCCATCTGGTGAGCTATCAGGATGATGGCGCCATGCTGCAGGAGCTGTTCAGCCGTGACGGCCTCGGCACCCAGATAGTGCGGGAAAGTGCCGAGCAGGCCCGCGCCGCCACCATCGAGGATATCGGTGGCATTCTGGATCTCATTCGCCCGCTGGAGGAGGAAGGCATTCTGGTGCGCCGCTCCCGCGAACAGCTGGAGATGGAGATCGACAAGTTCACCATCATCGAGCGCGATGGCCTCATCATCGGCTGCGCGGCCCTCTACTGCTTTATGGAAGAGGCGATGGCGGAGATGGCCTGCGTCGCCATCCACCCCGACTATCGCAACTCCAACCGGGGTGATCAGCTGGTGGCCAAGGTGGCCGAGCGGGCCAAGCGGCTCGGCATTCGTCGCCTGTTCGTGCTCACCACCCGCTCCATCCACTGGTTCCGGGAGCGGGGCTTCGATCCGCTGGAAGTGGAAGATCTGCCGGTGGCGCGCCAGCGTCTCTACAACTGGCAGCGCCGTTCCAAGGTTTTGTCAAAGACCATTGCCTAAGTCATTGATCCTGCGTTGAGTTAGCTGACAATTTGAACTTTTTCACAAACTCGATTGACAGTGCAATCCAACGCAGGGTATTTCTAAATGCACTCCACCGCCCTGGTGGAGCCAGAAGAGGAGCGCTGCCCAGGCAGCCCAAGGGAGGACGCCAGCGTCCGGTGAACTTGGGTCAGGGGGAGCAGCGCCGAGACGAGTGAGGAGACTGGTGACCTCAACGTCGGCTGCGGGGGCTGAATCCCCCGGGTTGTCATCGGTAGTGATCATCCCCCACCGCGCCCTGTCAGGGGCGGTATGGGATGGGCTCTGCAGGTGGAGTGCTTCTGGCTGGGATAGCTTCGTTCATTCCTGCCATTTTCAGCCTCCTCCTCTCTTTTTTGCCCGATGGAACCGGAATCTTAAAATAAGACAGGAGTAAGCAATGAGCCCGATCAATGTCGCCAAGTTTGGCGGAACCAGTGTCGCCAACTTCCCGGCCATGAATCACTGCGCCGACATCGTGCTGGCCAATCCCGCCACCCGGGTGGTGGTACTGAGTGCCAGCGCCGGTGTCACCAACCTGCTGGTCGCCCTGGCACAAGGTGAGCTGGACGAAGCGGGCCGCGACGAGCAACTGGCCAAACTGGCCGGGATCCAGCAGGCCATTCTGGCCGATCTCGGCAACCCCGATGATGTGAGCGCCCTCATTCATGGCCAGCTGGACGAAATTCGCCTCATGGCCCAGCAAGCCCACCAGCATACCGATGCGGAGCTGGCCGATCGCCTCATCGCCTGCGGCGAGCTGATGTCTACCCGCCTCTTTACCGAGCTGCTGCACCAGCGCGGCATCAAGGCCCACTGGCAGGATGTGCGCCAGCTGATGCGCACCGACAGCCGCTTTGGCAAGGCCACCGTCGATCTGGCCACCACCCGCACTCTCTGCCAGCAGACACTGGGCCCGCAGCTGGGCGACAGCCTCATCATCACCCAGGGCTTTATCGGTGCCGATGGCGATGGCCGCACCACCACACTGGGGCGCGGCGGCTCTGACTACAGCGCGGCCCTGCTCGCCGAAGCGCTCGATGCCACCAGTATCGAGATCTGGACCGATGTGCCCGGCATCTACACCACGGATCCGCGCCTCGTCACCCGCGCCCGCCCCATTCCCGAAATCAGCTTTGTCGAAGCAGCCGAGATGGCCACTTTCGGCGCCAAGGTGCTGCACCCGGCCACCCTGCAACCGGCGGTGCGCCAGAATATTCCGGTGTTTGTCGGCTCAGCCAAAGACCCCGCCGCCGGTGGTACCTGGATCCGCGCCAGCACAGATTCAAGCCCGCTGTTTCGCGCCGTCGCCCTGCGCCGCCAGCAGGTGCTGGTGACCCTGCACAGCCTCAACATGTTCCACGCCTACGGCTTTTTGGCCGAAGTGTTCGGCATTCTGGCCCGTCACCGCATCTCGGTCGACCTCATCACTACCTCGGAAGTGAGCGTGTCACTGACGCTGGATCACACCGGCAGCCAGAGTAACGGCGAACCACTCCTGAGCGACAAGGTACTGACCGAGCTGGGGCAGCTTTGCAAGGTGGAGGTGGAAACCGGTCTGGCACTGGTGGCGCTCATCGGCAACCGGATGAGCGAAGTGAACGGGGTGGGCAGTCAGGTCTTTGACGCCCTGCGCGAGCACAACATCCGGATGATCTGCTACGGCGCCAGCGCCCACAACCTCTGCTTCCTGGTCAAGGAGAGCGAGGCGGGCAATATCGTCAACCGCCTCCATCAGGAGTTGCTGGACTGACCCTCACCGCGAGGCGAACCAGACCATGCAACAGGGCGCCCGCAAGGCGCCCTGTTCATTTGTACTCCGCAAAGGTATTGGCTCAGGCAAAGCTGGTGGCTGGCAACTGACAGGCCACGGCTTCGCGGCGCAGCTGCTGCAAGCGGGCCAGCAGCCCAGTCTGGCCGAGCTCCGTCTCCTGAGGCGAGAGATTGTCCACCAGCAGCGGATAGTGATCCGTCACCGCCTGCATCAACCAGTCGAGGCGACGCAGGGTGAGCGGGCCGCAGCTCTGGCCGCTCAGATCATCGGCCACATCGAGCCGGTGGCTGCGATACATGTCCCGCCACCAGTTGGCGACCAGCGCCTCGTCGCTCGCCAGCGCGGCGCTCCACTCCCCTTGCAGGGCGTGCAGGCGGGCAAGCACGGGCGCGCTGGCCCCTTCACGGATCAGGTGGTGGATCTCCCGTTTCACCCATTTCAGGCAGAGTTCACGCCAGTAGCGAAATTGCGGCAGAGGATCGGCCTCATCGAGCCAGAGTCCGGAGAGGGTACGGGTCTCCAACCGCTCCGGCACATGGAACTGCGGGTCGACCAGACCGTTGGAGTTGTATTCAAAGCGGGGATCGAAGGTCCACATATAGCCAAAGTCGAACACGCAGATCTGCTCGCCGTCATCGAGCAGGTTGCCCGGGCTCGGGTCCCAGTCAAACCAGCCCCAGCGGGCCAGCTCCCCCTGCACCTCCAGCATCTGGGCCAGATTGCGCTCGTTGAGCTGATGGACCGGCACGCCCCGCAACCAGGGGGAGACCAGCACCCCGGCCCGCGCCGAACCGAAGCTGGTGCAGACCACGTGGGAGAGGACAGTAGGATGCAGCTCGCGCAGCGCCTCGATTTCGCGCCGCCGCTCCAGCTCGGTCAGAAAGGCGGTCTTGCCATCGAGGTTGGCCACCAGTGAATCCTGACGGCGCCGCTTGAGGCACCAGTGATGCCCCTCCACCTTGAGGTGAAACACCTCGGCGGTGAGACCGTGGCGATAGACCTTGACCACAGCCGGATGGCTATCCTTCAGCTTGACCAGTTGGGCCAGCGGCAGCGGGCAGTCGCGCTCGCGTCCGATCCGGATCTCTTCCTTGCTCTCCAGCATGCGCAGCAATCTGGCCTGACGTGCCATCACTTTGGGATTCATACATGTACCTCCAGTCGCTATCGAGAGACTAAACAGCAGATCTCTCCCAAGCCAGTGGCAAAACCCCATGATGACGCTTTCATCACATATTCCGAACAACCCCTCGATCGGGATCACAATTTGCAAGGTTGAGCTGTAACCAAATATTCATTAAGTGGTCATTAAATTGACAAGCTGAAACAAGGCCCGCACCATCGGGTCAAACTCTATGCGGATGAACGATCTCTCCCTCACTCGCTCAAAGGATGAGCTTATATGAATCGCCCCTCCTCAGGCCGCCCCCGCGTCCTGAGTCTGCCCTCTCTGCTGCTTGCCCTGCTGGGTGGATTGCTGCTGCTGACCCTGTTGTTGCCGCTGATCAATCCCGGCAGTTGGCTGGGCCGTGCCCAACCGCTGGTGTTGGGCCCCGCCGACAATCCGCTGGCCACCCTCACCCGCCACGCCCTGCTCTATAAAAGCGACAGCCGTGGCCTCTATCTGGTGGTGCGCAGCCAGTGGCAGTTGCGAGGGCCGCTGCAAGCGGGGGACAAGGTTCGAGTGGAGCTGCTCAACGACAAGGGGGAACGGATTGACCAGCTGAGTCAGGCGGTGGATAAGCGTCAGGTGTGCCGCAATAACCGCTGCTCGCTGGATCTCAACAGCACCCTGCGCGCCCCGGACGATGCGCTGGCCAGCCGCTATCAGCTACGCATCGGTCTGCTGCTCAAAGATCGCCCCGAGAGCGGCGACTTCAGCCAGATCCTGCAAACCCTGCCGGAGCAGGGCTTCAACCTCACCTATCTGGTGGTGAGCCTGACGCTGGTGCTGGCCCTGAGCGCCGCCGTGCTCAAGACGGTGCTACCAAAGCTGCGCCGCAGCCTGCGCTGGCGGATCATCGGCAGCCTGCTGCTCGGCAACCTCACCTTTGTGCTGCTGCACGGCTTCGTGGTGTTCAAGCTGGGGGAGTTTCTGCTCTGGTCAGGCTTTCGGCCGGAGCACTACTATCTGGCCTGGGGCAGCATGGTGCTGGGCTGGAGCCTCTGCGCGCTGGTGGGCTTCAACCTCTATATGGGGCTGGTCTTTACCGCTCTTTCGGGCATAGGTCTGCTGGCCAACTTTATGAAGATCGCCATCTACGGGGTGCCGCTCGGCGGGGACGATTTTGGCAACCTGCTGGCGCTGCTGCGGATCCTGCTCGATCAGCACCCCATCCTGCCCATCTTCACCGTGTTGCTGGCACTGTTGCTCTGCTGGCGCTTTGCCCTGTCACGCTGGGTGCTGCGTACAGCCGCTGCCACCGTCGCCTTCTTTGCCCTGTGCGTCTTTGCCACCCAGACCGGCAACAAGCTGCTGGGAGCCAACATTCGCTACGTGGATCGCGCGGTCAACTACCACAGGGACATCATCCGCTCAGGTCCCGGCCTCTATCTGTTCAATCTGGTGGACGAGATGCTGCAAAGCGGCAGCGTGTTTCGCTACCCCTTGCAGATCAACGAGCTGGCCCCGCAGCTGAGCTATCCGCCCCAGGGCATAGCGCCGCGCTGGGATCTGGTGATCGTGCTGCAATATGAGTCGCTCTGGCTCGACTGGAAGGGGCGGATCTGCGCCCCGGCTCCCACCCTCTCCCTGCCCGCCAGCGTGCAGCAGTGGCAAAAAACCATCCACTCCCCCACCACCGGCGGCATGACGGTACTGGCGGAGTTTGAGATGAACACCGGCCTGCCGGTGGGCTTGCTCAAGCAGGGGGTGGTGCCCTACTACTACCTCTCGCAGCAGGTGCCGGGGCTGGCCCAGAGCGCCAGACAGAGCGGCTACCAGACCCTGTTCGCCCACCCCTATGTGGAAAAATTCTGGGGCCGCGCCAAGGCGATCCCGGCGCTTGGCTATGAGGAGCGCTGGTTCGACACCCGCTTCACCACCCTTGAGCACAAGGGGCTCTATATCTCCGATGATGCGCTCATCGACCACATACTCAAGCGCAGCGAACAGGATGACAAACCGCTGTTTGCCTATGCGGTCACCATGCAGGGGCACGGCCCCTTCGATGGCCCCCGCTATCAGGGGCAGGAGCGCAGCGGCGCCTGCCCGAACCAGAGCGAGAGCGACACCCAGCTGCTCAACACCTACTACACCGGGGTGGTGGATGCCATGGCCTCGCTGGAGCGGCTGCTCAAGACCCTAGACCAGTCGGACAAGCGCTATCTGGTGGTGGCCTTTGGCGATCACCAGCCGTTTTTGATGTCCGCCGGCAAGGGGATTCACGGTGACAAGCCGGCGCGCGATGCCACCTACCAGATCCCCATGATGGCCTTCACCCGCGCAGATGATCCCCTCAATCTGGCGACCCAGTTTGCGCCGGTGCGCCAGCTCTACCAGATGGGTCAGGCGACTCGCCAGCTGCTGGCGGGGGATATCACCCCCATCGAAGAAAAACCCCTGCTTCATCCGGTGTTGGGCGAGGAGAAAGGGTTCGACCCATCAAGCCTGGTGCCGCAGATCCGCGCCAGCTTCCGGCCCGATGCCCTGCCTTGATCCCTCCCAACAAAAACAGACAAGGCCGCATCAGCGGCCTTGTTTTTTGACACCCATTTTTGACATTCATTTCGCCCTCATTCTGCTCGCCACCAGGGCTCCAGCAAGGTGAGCTGCTGGCGGTCGAGATCGAGTGCCGCCTCGATGCCCAGCGGCAGCGTCAGCATGGGGTGGGTATGGGCGCAGTCAAACTCCGCCAGAATGGGGAAGTTCGGCTCCCCCTGTTGAGGTTGCCGCCCATCAGCCTCCCCTCAACCCGGCCTGAGCCCACCGAGATCAGCCGATTGGGCTGGCACTGCTTGGCCCGGGTCTGGTTCTCCCAATCGAGCCGTTCATCGCTCCACTTTGCCGGGGTGGGCAGCGTGCAGGGGACGCCAGCTTCGTCGGCCAACGCAATCTGTAAAAAACTGGCCAGCGTCTCATCCACCAGCGGCGGCAACTCGCCAAAGGAGGCCACCAGCGCCGGGCCATAAAAGGTAACCAGGCCAGTTTGGGCATGGATGCCGAGCAGCAGCGCCGTCACATCGGAGTAGCCAACGATGATCTTGGGATCGCGCCTCAGCGCCTCAACATCGAGGTAGGGCAGCAGGGAGTTGGAGTTGCTGCCGCCAATCACCGACATGATGCAGCGCACTTCTGGGTCGCGAATAAGGGCGTTGAGCTCTTCGGCCCGAGCAGCAATCGAGCCGGAACGCCAGTGATCCTGCTGGCCGGTCAGGCTACCGGCCTTGAGTTTGAAACCCTGCCCTTCAAGAAACGCCCTGGCACGGGCAAAACGGTTGGGGGCCCAGGCGGTCGCTGCACTGGAGGGGGAGAAAAAAGCGATGGTATCGCCACGTCGGAGCAGCGGGGGAACCAATAACGTCATGACACACTCATCCTTGCCAATATCCAGCCATCACAGAGTCGTTGAGACTCCTACACAACCCCTTTGATCACAACGGGTTTATTACAGTTGTTTAGAAATAAAAAACACCTTATTCATTATTAACAGATATTCTAAACACCATCCCCTTCCTAGAATGACCTCATTGCGATGGCCAACCCCGGTTGGTTGTCAGAATGGTCGGCCTGACAGCCCGGACGTTCTCTTTCCCACTTTTTCTCTCGCATATCAATGAGGTGTCTGTCATGAACAAAAACGCATCCCCCAGCGCATTGGTTGTAGAAGGCGGCGCCATGCGCGGCATATTTGCCAGCGGCGTGCTGGATGCGTTTATCGAGCATGACTATCGCCCCTTTGACTTCGCCATCGGCGTCTCGGCGGGGGCCACCAACTTGCTGGCCTACCTTGCCAGCCAGCATGGCCGCAGCCACGAGATCCTGACCAAACTGGCGTGCAGCCAGCAATTTATGGATCCCCTGCGCTTTGCCAAGGGGGGCAATCTGGTGGATATCCACTGGCTGTGGAACACCAGCTGCCGCAAGTATCCCCTCGACATTCACGCCTACCGGGAGACCGGCATCCCCTTCTATGCGGTGGTGACCAATACCCTGACCGGCAAGGCGGAGTACATCCGGGTCAAGCCGGAGAACATGAACGAGGTGCTGCCGGCCAGCTGCGCCATTCCCCTCGCCTCCCACGAATACCCGGAAGTGCACGGGGTACCGATGACAGATGGCGGGGTGGCCGACTCCATCCCGGTGATCGAGGCCTACCGCCGCGGTGCCCGTCACCTGACGGTGATCCTCTCCGAGCCGCTTGGCTACCGGCTCAAGCCGATGCCCTTCCCCTGGATGATCCGCACTCTGCTCAAGACCCGCCCCGCGCTGGCACAGGCGCTGGAGCAGCGGGATCGCAGCTACAACGAGGCGCTCGATTTTATCGCCAATCCGCCGGATGACTGCCAGATCGAGGTGATCGCCCCGGCCGACTACTTCCCCGTCTCCCGTTTCACCCGCGATATCAACAAGCTGGAGATGGGATACGTGATGGGCAAGTGCGCAGGCTATCAGGCCGCCCTGCTCAATTGATAAGGGTTTTACAGGCATGACCCGACCTGCCGCGACGCACGCGCCGCCAACACAATAACAATCGGGTCAGTTGAGCAACATGAGTCATAAAAACAGACCGTGGCGAGGCAAGCGCGGCCAGAACCGATGCCAGACATCCTGACCGGCCCGCTCCTCATCCCTATGCCAGGGCATCTCACCCTCATACAAGGTGTTTATTTATGTCGTTTCTTCTCACCCATCCCGCGCTGGCGCAGCTGTTCGAGCGTCTGCTGTCCGATTACCGGATCATGGCGCCCGCGGCCGAATATCGGGGCGGCCGCTTCTCCGACACCGACAACGTCACCTACCACAGCATCCGCCATCCGGCCGATCTGGTGTGGCAGGAGAAGTCCCACTTCTCCCCGAAAGAGGTGGTGCTCCCCATCACCCAGACCCTGTTCCACTTCGACAATCTGGAACTGCGCGAATCAAAGGTGGAGGCCAAACCCACCCTGCTGTTCTTGCGCAGCTGCGATATCCACGCCCTGCGCAGGCTGGATCAGGTCTACCTGAAAAACGGCCAGAACAGCGACGTCTACTACGCCCGGCTGCGCAGCAAGCTCAAGCTGGTACTGCTGGAGTGCCGCGAGAGCTTCGAGAACTGCTTCTGCGTCTCCATGGGCAGCAACAAGACCCAGGACTACGCCGCCGCCATTCGTCTGAGCGATGAGGGCGCCCGCATCGAGGTGAAGGATCCCGAGCTGCTCGGTTACTTTGCCGAGCTGGGTGAATCCGACGACTTCACCCCGGAATTTGTCCAGAGCAACCCGGTCAAGGTACGCACCCCGGACAGCGTCTGTGACGACCCCCAGCGGATCCGCCAAATCCTCACCGCTCATCCGGTCTGGGCCGAGTACGACAGCCGCTGCATCGGCTGCGGCCGCTGTACCACCTCCTGCCCGACCTGCAGTTGCTACAGCGTGCACGACCTCACCTATGCGGAGAACCCCAAGCAGGGCGAGCGCCGTCGCCAGTGGGCCAGCTGTATGGTGGATGGCTTTAGCGACATGGCCGGTGGCCACGGTTTTCGCGCCAAACATGGCGAGCGCCTGCGTTATCGCGCCCTGCACAAGGTCAACGACTACAAGGCCCGTCAGGGGGAGGAGCACATGTGCGTCGGCTGTGGCCGCTGCGACGATCGCTGCCCTCACTACATCTCCTTTAGCAACATCATCAACAAGATGACCGATGTGGTCGAACAGACCATCGCAGCCGACAACGCGCAGGGGGCGAACTGATATGTGCCAGTGCCAGCAAACCGCAACAGCAGAACCGCAGCAGGACGTGGTCGAAAACCGCCTGCTGCCCAAGGCCTACACCATTCTGGCCATCGAGCGCCACACCGAGCTGGAGTGGAACTTTCGAGTATCACGCGACTTTGATGTCCACTACGGCCAGTTTGTGGAGATCTCCCTGCCCACCGTGGGCGAAGCGCCCATCTCGGTCTCCGACTATGGCGATGGTTATGTGGATCTGTTGATCCGCAAGGTCGGCAAGGTGACCGATGCGCTGTTTGCCCTCGATGTGGGCGACAAGGTGTGGATGCGCGGCGTCCACGGCAACGGCTATCCGCTGGAGACCTACCGCAACCAGCACCTCATCGTGGTGGCGGGCGGCACCGGCGTCGCGCCGGTCAAGGGGCTGCTGCGCCGCTTCAGCAAACACCCGGAAGAGGTGAAGTCCCTCGACATGATCCTCGGCTTCAAGAACGAGCAGGCGGTGCTCTATCGCCACGAGATGCCGCTCTGGGCCGAGCAGCAGAACCTCATTGTCACCCTGGACGAGGGTAAGGAGAGCGAGCAGTTTCGCATCGGCCGGGTCACCGACTACATCGACCAGCTGGATCTCGCTGACAAGGAGGATATCCAGGTGATCGTGGTCGGCCCCCCCATCATGATCCGCTTCGTGGTGCTCGCCTTCCTCGAGCGGGGCATCCCCAAGGATCGCATCTGGGTCGACTACGAACGCCGCATGGCCTGCGCCGTGGGCAAATGCGGCCACTGCCGGATGGGCGACACCTATATCTGCGTGGATGGACCGGTCTTTCGTTTTGACCAGGCCCAGCATCTGATCGACTGAGGGAGAACACCATGAGTCTCGATATCGACATCATCAAGGCCCGCGCCAAGAACGAATACCGCCTCTCCAAGGTGCGCGGCGAAGCGATGATCAGCGTACGCATTCCCGGCGGGATCATGCCCGCCCACCTGCTGGCTGTGGCCCAGCAGATCGCCGAACAGTACGGCAACGGCCTGATCCACCTCACCACCCGCCAGAAGCTGGCGATGCCCGGCATCAAGTATCAGGACATGGACAAGGTCAACGCCGCCCTCGAACCCTTTATCAAGGAGATCGAGGTGGAGACCTGCGGCATCGAGGTAGAGGACACCACAGCCGGTTACCAGACCATCGGCGGGCGCAACATCGTCGCCTGTCAGGGCAACACCATCTGCCAGAAGGGCAATATCGACTGCACCGGGATGGCTCAGCGGATGGAGAAACACCTCTACCCCAACCCCTATCACCTCAAGATGGTGATCGCCGGCTGCCCCAACGACTGCGCCAAGGCCAACATGGCCGACTTCGGTATCCTCGGCATCGCCAAGATCCACTTCAATGCCGAGCGCTGCATCGGCTGCGGCGCCTGCGTCAAGGCATGCAGCCACCACGCGGTGGATTGCCTCGCCATCAAGCATGGCAAGGCGGTCAAGGAGGAGAGCAAGTGCATCGGCTGTGGCGAGTGCGTGTTGGCCTGCCCGACCCTGGCTTGGCAGCGGGATCCCAAGCAGCTCTACATGGTCAAGCTGGGGGGGCGCACCAGCAAGAAGACCCCCCGTACCGGCAAGCTGTTCCTCAACTGGGTGACCGAAGAGGTGCTGCATGCGGTGATCAAGAACCTGTTCGAGTTCGAGGCCGAGATGCTGGATGGCAAACCCATCTATCTGCACATGGGTCACCTTATCGACCGGGCCGGTTATCACAAGTTCAAGGAGCGGGTGCTGCGCGGCGTCACCCTCAACCCGGAAGCCATGGTCGCTGACCGCATCTTCTGGGCCGAAGATCAGTACGTCGCCAACATGCACGTCAAAGCGGTGCAATAGGAAAAACCTCGTTTGGGGAAGCGTGATCAAGTGGCCGACACCGGTGGGGATCTGTCGTTGGCCCGGGCGTAGATCACCCTTCCCCTTTTTTATTCCCGTCGGGGGATCTTTCCCCCGACCATCCGGGGTGCGTCACGGCGCGCCCTGCTATCTCGCCCGGCGCGGCATTGCGAGCGGGCCAGCATCCGGAGCCTGTTATGGACTTTCTCCCTCTCTTCTGTCAGCTGCAAAACAAGCCGGTCCTGATCGTCGGCGGCGGTGAGGTGGCGGTGCGCAAGGCGCGCCTGCTGCTCGATGCCAAGGCGAAGATCACCATCAATGCCCCGCATCTGGAACCCCAGCTGATGAGCTGGGCCGAGCAGGGTCGCCTGACCGTCTGCGCCGCCGATTTTCATCCCGAACTGCTCGATGGCAAGTGGCTGGTGATCGCCGCCACCAACCAGCAAGAGGTCAACCAGCAGGTCTTTCATGAGGCGAACCTGCGCCAGATCTTCTGCAATGTGGTGGACTCTCCTGCCCACTGCAGCGCCATCATGCCCGCGATCATCGACCGCTCGCCGCTGATGGTGGCCATCTCCAGCGCAGGCGCGGCGCCGGTTCTAAGCCGCCAGCTGCGGGAAAAACTCGAAGCCATGCTGCCGCAACACCTCGGCCAGCTCGCGGTGCTGGCGGGCAAGCTGCGCGAGCGGGTCAAACTCATTCCGGACAAGCTGGCCCGCCGCCGCTTCTGGGAGCGGCTCTTTAGCCACGATCGCCTCACCCGCCAACTGGCCCGCGGCCAGCAGCAGGCTGCCGAGCAGAGCGTCGCCGAGCTGCTCGATGAGCAACTACAGAGCAAGGGAAGCGTCACCCTGGTGGGCGCCGGCCCCGGCGATGCGGGGCTGCTTACCCTGAACGGCTTGCAGCAGCTGCAACAGGCGGATGTAGTGGTCTATGACCGGCTGGTCTCGCAGGAGGTGTTGGCGCTTGTTCGCCGGGATGCCGAGCGGATCTTTGTTGGCAAGGAGGCGGGCCGCCACTGTGTGCCCCAGCAGGCGATCAACCAGTTGTTGCTGAAACAAGCGCAGCTGGGCAAACAGGTGGTGCGGCTCAAGGGGGGCGATCCCTTTATCTTTGGCCGGGGTGGCGAGGAGCTGGAAACCCTGGCCGAGGCGGGCATCCCCTTCTCGGTAGTACCGGGCATTACGGCTGCATCGGGTTGCGCCGCCTACAGCGGCATTCCCCTCACCCACCGTGATCACGCCCAGCGGGTGCAGTTCATCACCGGCCACGACAAGGAGGGCAATATCGCCCAGGAGTGGTCGACGCTGGCCGCCCCCCGCCAGACTCTGGTGTTCTACATGGGGCTGGCCCACGCCGCCCGCATTCAGGATGCGCTGCAAACCCACGGCATGCCCGGTCACACCCCCGTGGCGCTGGTGGAGCAAGGCACCCAGCTCAGTCAGCGGGTGGTGCGCGGCGAGCTGCAGCAGTTGGCCGAACTGGCCCGTCAGGTGAAGAGCCCGAGCCTCATCATCATCGGCTCGGTGGTCACCCTGGCCGACAAGCTGGACTGGTATGGGGAAGCCAACGCCATCCACGGCATCTAATCCCGCACGGCTATCACCCAATAGAGACAACAAAACAGAGAGCGGCCATGCCGCTCTCTGTTTTTTGCATCAATGACCAAGCCGTGGCAAGGCGTGTCTGTTACTCGAGCCGGATGGGGCCGGTATTCTGAACATCGCTGTCATTCCAGTCGCTCTCATCGCGAATGCGCGGATCCCCCTGCAAGGTGTAGAGGATGGTGCCCTGACGAAACTGTAGCGCGCCATCGGCCCGCTTGGCCTTCACCTTGACTCCGTTGACCCACACCTGCTCCTTGCCATCCACCTGAATATTGGCCACCGTGGCGCCTGTCTCGCGGTTCTTGGCGATCCACTTGCCCTGATAGGGCGAGTCCCCCTTGGCCATCGGCAGTGCGGCTGCCTTGCCCGCCGACCAGGCGTGCACGGTACAAAAGCCGTGGGCCCGGCGATCATGCTTGATGACGTAATCCAGGGTGGGTTCGCTGGCGGGCAGATCGAAGGTGATCCCGATGACCACCTTGCCGCTCGTGGCCGAATAGGCGGCGGGCGCCAGCGTTTTCAGAGTCGCCTTCTTGCCATTGATAAAGACGTTGCCCCCTTGCGACTTGACCCGGATATCGGTGGGACAGGTGGCGCTGAAGTTGGGCAGCGCCGCAAGGGCACTGCCGGCATGGGCGGTCATGGCCAACATGACAAGGGTCAGCAGAGCAGGTTTTTGATTCATTTTGATACGCCTTCAAGAGAAGAGAACCTCGTCCGTGAGCGGTGTCGTTCCTGATGGCGGCACTCTAGCTTGACCCTCTCGGGCTACCCAGTTAAAAAAAATAAAACCGGTCAGCGGAATTATTAATAAATATAAATATTTAGAATCAATAAGTTAAGTAACATTCCTGCCAGCCGCCACGTATCAGACAGGCAAT
Organism: Aeromonas sp. s13; assembly: GCF_040907905.1. Classification (NCBI taxonomy): domain Bacteria; kingdom Pseudomonadati; phylum Pseudomonadota; class Gammaproteobacteria; order Aeromonadales; family Aeromonadaceae; genus Aeromonas; species Aeromonas sp. s13. The sequence goes on from NZ_JBFOCS010000068.1 coordinate 105,702, forward strand.
AAAAAAGCCGATAACTCGGTTATCGGCTCATTGCCCATGCAGAGGCGGATGTCCGATCAGACCACCACGGCAGTGCCACTGATGCTGACCATCAGCATGCTGCCATTTTGCCCTACCACTTCGTAGTCGATATCGATGCCGACCACTGCGTTGGCACCAAGGGCCGCTGCGCGCTCTTTCAGCTCATCGAAGGCGATCTCGCGGGCACGGGCCAGCTCTTTTTCATAGGCGCCGGAGCGGCCGCCGATGATGTCACGGATCCCGGCAAAGAGATCCTTGAAAATATTGGCGCCGAGAATGGCTTCGCCAACCACGATGCCGCGGTATTCACGAATGGTTTTGCCTTCCAGCGTGGGGGTCGTCGAGAGGATCATCTTGAACTCCTGTGAGTAGCAGAAGGGCTCAGACTACCCCAACTGCCCGAAAATCCCAACCGGGGGGTGGCCTGTACGACGCCGTCCTTAAAAATCACGACGGTCAGATAAAAAAACACCGCGCACGTGGCGCGGTGTTTGTTTCAGAGGGCCATTGCCAACGGCAAGCCGTCACGGATTGTAAGAGACCACCGAGCCACTGAGGCCGGTCATCTGGGAGATCCGCCCCTGCATCCCCTGCAGTTTGGCCTTGGAGACATCCGGTCCGATAAAGACCCGGTTGAGCTGACCCTGCACCGGTGTGCGCGGCGAGGTGTGGGCAGAGTAGCCCGCCGCCCGCAGCTTGCTCACCAGCGCGTTGACGCTGTCGACGTTCTTGAAGGCGCCAAGCTGGAGGATCCAGCTACCCTGTGCCGGTGCCGCAGCAGGCGCGGGTGTGGTCGGCTGGGTCATCTTGCTTTCAATCAGATCGTCGAGGGACTTGATCTGACCCGCCTGCGGCTTGGCCGGCGCGGGCGCCTTGGCCACTTCAACCGGTTTGGCTGGCGTCGGCTTGGGGGCTGGCTTGGGCGGTTCGACCGGCTTTTTGGCCACCACTTCCGGCTTGGGCTGTGGCTTGGGTTGAGCATTCTGTTGCGGCTGGACCGGCGCCGGTGCGGCAGGGGTTGTCGCCGGCTGCGCACCGTTGCCCTGACCGGCGAGGGTCATGGGGTCAGCCACCTCTTCCACTTGCCACTGCTGGGCCGCAGAGGCCTGTTGCTGGCTGGCCAGATGATCGGCGGGCAGGCTGCTGGCTGCCGAGACCTGCAGCGCAGGCTTGGCAGGCTCCAGCTCGGGGCGCAGCGGGATCTTGGCAAAGGCCTCCTCCTTTTGTGCCAGCTTGTGACCATCCAGCAAGTCCGGCAGGAAAATAACAACCAGGGCCACCAGGATGACGGTGCCCACCAGACGGTTTTGAAACTTCGAGGCCAAGTTGAATCCTACCTTTACGTAACTCAATATGCGATTTGGCTCCCCGCCCGAAGGCCAGGGAGCCGGGGTGTGGCCTAGACGGCGACACCCGCCAGAATGTCGGCGACAGTGTAAAACGAACCAAACACAATGACCATATCGTCCGGACTCGATGCGGCCAACGCTGCTTGATAAGCGGCGCTGACATCATCAAACTCCCTGGCAGGCCCTTTGCCCTCCCCCAACGCCGCAGCCAGTTGCGCAGCAGTGGCGGCGCGCGGGCCAGTGAGACTGGCCAGATACCACTCGCCGATCAGGCCATCGAGTTCGGCAAGGGATCCCGCCATGTCCTTGTCTTTGAGCATGCCGACCACGGCGCGGCGTACACCCGAGCAGGGCATCTTGCGCAATTGCGCGGCCAGATAGGCTGCCGAATGGGGGTTATGGGCCACATCGACGATCACCAGCGGCGCACTTTGCAGCTGCTGCATCCGGCCAGCCAGTCGGGCATTGGCCAGCCCGTCACGAATGGCGGACTCCGGCAGCGGCAAGCCGAGGGATTCCAGCGCCGCCAGCACGGTCACCGCGTTCATCAGCGGTAGCGCCGGTTTTGGCAGATCCCGCCACTGGTTTAGGCCGTGATAATCCCAACCGCTCTCGTGCTCATCGCCACGAAAATCGATACCGACCTGACGCAGGTTGGTGCCAAGACGCTGGGCTTCACTCGCGATAGTCGCAGGCGGATTGGGTTCGCCACTGATGGCGGGTTTACCGGCGCGATAGACCCCCGCCTTCTCCACCGCCACTGCTTCGCGGGTATCACCCAGCCAGTCGCAGTGATCGAGGGCAATGGAGGTGATCATCGCCACATCGGACTCCACCACATTGGTGGCGTCGAGCCGCCCGCCCAGCCCCACTTCCAGCAGCAGCACATCCGGTGCGGCGCGGCAGAAGAGCCACAAACCGGCCAGGGTGGCGAACTCGAAGAAGGTAAGGGCAATCTCGCCGCGGGCCGCTTCCACCTCGGCAAAGGCGGCGCAGTGATCGCTGTCGGGCAGCTCTTGCCCGTTGACCCGCACCCGCTCGGTAAAGCGCAGCAGATGGGGCGAGGAGTAGACGCCGACCTTATAGCCTGCGGCCATCAGAATGCTGGCCGCCATGGCACAGCTGGAGCCCTTGCCGTTGGTGCCCGCCACCGTGATCACCTTGAACGGCAGCTGGGTGAGACCCATGCGCCGGGCGACAGCACCGACCCGATCCAGCCCCATGTCGATATTGACCGGATGGAGCTGCTCCAAATAAGAAAGCCAGTCGACAAGCGACCGGCTTTGGGATTGTTGCATGTTTGAACTCATCTTCACTCTTCGATGACGTGAGTATTCAGCATTTTGGCGAGCAGGCTGGCCAGACGGTTACGCATTTCGCGGCGATCGATGATGATATCGATGGCACCCTTTTCCAGCAGGAACTCGGAGCGCTGGAAGCCTTCCGGCAGTTTCTCGCGCACGGTCTGCTCTATAACACGCGGGCCGGCAAAGCCGATCAGCGCCTTGGGCTCGCCCACGTTGATGTCGCCCAGCATCGCCAGACTGGCAGAGACGCCACCCATGGTTGGGTCGGTCAGCACGGAGATATAGGGCAGGCCCGCCTTGGTGAGTCTGTCCAGCGCCGCACTGGTCTTGGCCATCTGCATCAGGGAGAACAGCGCTTCCTGCATGCGAGCACCACCAGAGGCGGAGAAGCAGACCAGACCACGGCCTTCCTTGATGCACTCCTCGACGGCGCGCACGAAGCGGGCACCGACCACGGAGGCCATGGAGCCACCCATGAAGGAGAATTCGAACGAACAGGCGACAACCGGTACCCCTTTGAGGGTCCCTTTCATCACCACCAGCGCATCTTTCTCCGCCGTCTCTTTCTGAGCGGCAGACAAACGATCCTTGTAGCGCTTGGAATCCTTGAATTTCAGTACATCCTGCGGCTCCAGCTCGGCACCGATCTCGGTACGACCCTGCTCATCGAGGAAGCTCTCGAGACGGGCGCGGGCGCTGATGCGCATATGATGATCACACTTGGGGCACACTTCGAGGTTGCGCTCCAACTCTGCCCGGTAGAGCACCTGTTCACAAGCACTGCACTTGGTCCACACCCCTTCCGGAATGTTGTGACGACGGGGCGCAGTGATCTTGCTCTTGGGAAGAATCTTCTCAAGCCAGCTCATGGAATTCCTTAATGCTTTTGTGCCTGACAAAACGCATCGAGCCTAGATTGTTCAATGACTTAATAGCTCGATGGCAACAAATGACGGGTCATTAAACCACAATTTTTCGGGCGCAGTTACTAAAAACTGGTCGTACCCGGTGCCGAGTCGGGCAGCCACAGCGGGCCGAGCGGCAACTGCGGTAGAGCAAACTCGGCCGGGTAATCCACATCGACCAGATAGAGGCCACCGGCCTTGGCGGTCGGCCCGGCCAGATTGCGATCCCGGGCAGCCAGCACCTCGGCAATCCACTCCACCGGTTTGAGCCCCTGCCCCACCAGCAGCAGGGAGCCGGTGATGTTGCGCACCATATGGTGCAGGAAGGCGTTGGCCTTGATGTCGAGCACGATGTAGGGGCCGGAGCGGCTGACACAAAGATGGGTCACATTGCGCCACGGGGTGTTGGATTGGCAGGCGACGGCACGGAAGGTGCTGAAGTCGTGCTCCCCCAGCAGGCTCTGGCCCGCCTGGTGCATCAAATCCGCATCGATGGTCTCGTGGTAGTGGCTGACGCCACTGCCGAGGATCGCCGGCCGGTAGTTGTGGTTGTAGATGACATAGCGGTAGCGACGGGCGGTGGCGCTGAAGCGGGCGTGGAAGCTCTCGTCCACCTGCTTGACCCAGCGCACGGCGATATCCGGCGGCAGGTTGGAATTGAGCCCCAGGGTCCAGGCCCCTTCGGCACGGTTCGCCTCGGTATCGAAGTGGATCACCTGACCGGTCGCATGGACACCGGCATCGGTGCGTCCGGCACACTGGATGGAGACAGGGTGGTTGGCAATCCGGCTCAGCGCCGTCTCCAGTTCAGCCTGCACGCTGATCACTTCACGCTGACGCTGCCAGCCGAAATACCGGCTGCCGTCATATTCAATACCTAGGGCAATTCGCATGGATAAACTTGTCTTGTTGTGAAAACGCAGTGAAAGAAACGGGGCGGATTATACGCGCTCAGCCCGAAAAGTCCCACCACGCGCGCAATTGGCCTCTATTATGAGCCTGCGCGGCCATGACCCCCATCGCAAATCGCCAAAAGAAGAGGGCAGCCTGCTGGCTGCCCCCGTTTTGCTGATCCCGTGATGGGAGATGCTTTAGCCCAACCGCTTGAGCAACTTCTCGGCTTCGGCGCGCTGGTGATCGCTGCCCTGCTCCGCCGCCTCTTGCAGCAGCTCGCGGGCGCTATCCTTGTCGTCAATCTCGAGGTAGGCACGGGCCAGATCCAGCTTGGCACCCACACCGCCGTCGTCGGCATCCACGTCAAATCCGGTGGATTCCGGCAGTACCTCGGGGAAGCCATCGAGCCCCACATCCAGCGAGAAGCCCTGATACGGCTCCTGCTCCGGCGCAGTGGCATCCGCTTCGGCCAGCAGCTTGTCGATCTCGACGTAGCCACTCTCCTGTGCCTGCTCACGGGGCTGGAGATCTGCCGGATGTGATTCCACCTCGGCAAACGCATCTTCGAAATCGGAGAGCGCCAGCTCGTTGGGATCCCACTCCAGATCCAGCTCCGCTTCCTTCGCCTTGACAGGCTCAAGACCGAGCTCGGCCAGCATGGCATCCGCACTCTCGTCAGCGTCCTCTGCGGCACTGAGATCAATGGCGTTATCATCTTTGCCAGCAGCAGGCTCGTCGAGGGCACTGTCGAAATCGCCGAGATCGAAGCTCGCCAGATCGTCGTCAGCGGAGCCGACTTCGTCGATGGAGCTCAAATCGGGCTCGAGGTCGGCTGAGAGATCCGCATCCAGCTCGGCAAACAGGGCTGCCTGCAGCTCCTCTTCGCTCATGATCTCGTCAGCGGCCTTGGGCTTGGGGTTGAACTCGCTGGCCAGATCCATGGCGGGCTCGTTGGCCAGCGCAATGGGCTCATCCAGCGCGAGATCGAGATCCGGCACCAGATCCGGGTCACGACTGGCTGGCTGGGCCGCCATCCGCTCGGGCTCAAAGCCCTGCAGCTCCATCTCGCCCTCGTCGCTGAACACCAGATCGACATCCGGCTTGGCGGCCGGCTCGTCAGGCTCCATCGGCATAAAGCCATCCGGGGTGTTGAGATCCGGCACCGGGCGCACCGGCTCGTTGTCGGTCACATCGACGCTCAGCAGATCATCAAACTCGCTCTGCTCCTGATCCATCATCATGGCGGTGGATTCGGAGAGGCTCTTCTCCTGCTCTTCCAGTTCGCGGCGGGCCCGGGCACGCAGCCACAGGGTCACCAGCGCCAATACCAGCAGCACCGGCAGCAGAATGATCATGGCGAGGTTGAGCGGTGAGGAGAGCAGATCCATCAACCAGTTTTTCTCAGGCTCAGGCTCGGCTGCCACCGGCGGGACCGGTTGGGCCTTGAGCTCGGCAATCTCTTTTTGCAGCGCGGTCTGATCCTGCAGCTGGGCCTTGAGGGTCTCCACCTCTTCGGTCAGGGATTGCAGACGCAACTTGAGCCTGTGGTTCATCTCGGTCACCTGGCCGAGCTGGGCATTGGCATCTTCCAGTGCCAGCGCCATCTCGGTGGCCGGTTTGCCCACCGGTTTATCCAGATCGGAAGGCAGAGGCGCCGGTGTGGTGCCTTCTGCTGCGCTCGGAGCAGGTGCTACCGCCTCTTTCGGCGCAGGCTCGCTCACCTTGGCCACTTCTTTGGTTTCAGCCGCCGGTTGCGGTGCCACCACCGGGGCGGGAATGGGGGAGGCTTTCGCCACTGGCAGCGGCGCAGGCGCAGCCTTCACCGGCTCGGTCTTGGCGGCTTCAACCTTCACGGGTTTGGCGGCAGCGGGTTTGGCGGTATGGGCCTGCTTGTCAGCCAGATATTTGGGGCTTAACCCCTTCCAGCTGGCGTTGTCGCTGCGGAACTTGGCGCGGGCCTGTGCATCAGTGATGACGCTCGCCTCGGCCGCGGTCGGCAGCAGAATGCGGGAGCCCACCAGAATGTGGTTGATATTGCCATCGGCAAAACTGCGGGGGTTTTTCTCGTAAATCGCCACCATGGTCTGGTAGACGCTGACCCGATTGGAGGGGCGATATTTGCTCGCCAGGCTCCAGAGGGTATCGGTCGGACGAACGGGGCCATAGCTACCGGCATTGGCAGTGACCTGACGCACCACCGGCTGGGCGGTTGTACGCACCGGTTGCGCGACGGGTCTGGCGACCGGCTGCGCCAGCGGCTGGGAATTGACGGCGGGAGGTGCGGGTTCGTCAGGGCCTTTTAGCTCGACAAAAAAAGGCTCCCGCGCCGAGTCTTCAGCCTGGACGGTGCCCAGCAGACCCAATGCGAGTAGCGTTGCCAATGTTATGCGGGAATGTCCCATATTCGTTCCTTCGTATGACGGCCCTATCACATTGAAAAATCTGGATAGTTACCCCAAAACAGTCGGTTCAATATAAATCAGGCTCGCCTGGCAAGCCAGCAGTCCGACACATTTAGCACCCAACTTGACCCTGAGTGTAGGAAAAAACTTAATCAGTTGATATCGCAACAGAATCTTGAAGTGACGGAGTGCGGCATGGGTCACACCCCGGTTTGATCACAGGCCGGATGCGCAGCACTCCCTGCTGCGCATCTGTGGCATCTGACCAGCCTTACAGATAGTCGCGAACCAGCAACTCGGCAATCTGTACACTGTTGGTTGCCGCGCCCTTACGAACGTTATCGGCCACGATCCACATATTGATACCACTTGGATGAGAAATATCCTGGCGCACCCGACCCACCAGCACCTCATCCTTGCCGGTTGCGTCACGCACCGGGGTCGGATAGTCCCCTTCGTCATCAAACAGGGTTACGCCCGGCGCACTGCGCAGCAGGTCCTTGACCTGTTCGGCATCGAGCGGCTGGTGCAGTTCGACGTGTACCGCCTCGGCGTGGCCGTAGAAGACCGGCACCCGCACGCAGGTGGGGTTCACGGCAATGCTGGCATCGCCGAGGATCTTCTGGGTTTCCCATACCATCTTCATCTCTTCACGGGTGTAGCCGTTGTCGGTGAAGCTGTCGATCTGCGGGATCAGGTTAAAGGCGATCTGTTGCGGATAAAGGGTCGGTTCCACCGGACGGCCGTTGAGCAGATGAGCTGTCTGACCTGCCAGCTCGCTGACCCCCTCTTTGCCGGAGCCTGATACGGATTGATAGGTGGCCACGTTGATACGGGCAATGCCCACTTCGTCGTGCAGCGGCTTCAAAGCCACCAGCATCTGGATGGTGGAACAATTGGGGTTGGCGATGATGTTGCGATTGCGAAAATCGGCCAGCGCATCCGGGTTCACTTCCGGGATCACCAGCGGGATATCTTCGTCGTAACGGAAGCAGGAGGTGTTGTCGATGACGATGCAGCCGTGTTCGGCAGCAATCGGCGCCCACTTGGCAGAGACCTCGGCACCGGCGGAGAAGAGTGCGATCTGTACCTGGCTCCAGTCAAACTCCTCCACATCGAGGATCTCGAGGTTTTTGCCGCCAAAGCGCACGGTATCACCGGCGCTGCGGCTGGAAGCCAGCGGATAGAGGGTCGCTACCGGAAATTCGCGCTCTTCCAGGATCTCGATCATCGCCTGACCCACGGCGCCGCTGGCACCCAATACCGCTACGTTAAACTGCTGGCTCATTCTGTTCTCCTCTGATAATGCTGCAATGGCGCCGGGTGGCGCCATGGTCGGCAGGCTCCCGCACGGCGAGATGACGCTGCCTGATATGGCTGAGCCGGCGCAGTAGTATCTGCGCCAGCTCAGTAAAAAAGGGGGGCGAGGTAGCCAGTACGGCTCACCCCTGCCGGTTATCTTCCAACTCCTAGTCCCCGATTCAGGGGCGTGACAGCGCAAATCCCAGCTCGCCCAGCGCCTGGTCGGCAAACGCGCCCTCAACCTGCAGGGAGGATAGTTCACGGCGCTCGGGGTAGTGTTTGCGCTGCTCGTCAAAGCTGCTGGGCAGACCGAGTCGGGCACGGAAACGGGCATCATCGCGGCGCACGTCATAAACCAGATGCACCAGCTGCTTGATCAACGCCTGATCCGGCGCGCGGCCCGGCACCACTGCCTGCACATCGGGGGCGGGCAACAACCCACTCAAATCCTGACGAGGCTGGCGTCCCAGCTGCTGGCAGAGCGCCTGGTAGAGCATCCAGGTACCGCGCGCCTTCCCCTCCAGGCTGTAACCGGCGATATGGGGGGTAGCAATCTCGGTATGGGGCACCAACGCAGCCAGTGGCTCGGGCTCGTTCTCCCACACATCCATCACCAGTCGCAAAGGCGCATCGCCCAACTGGCGCGCCAGCAGGGCCCGGTTATCCCACACCTCGCCACGGGATGCGTTGATCAGGATCTGCCCGGCAGGGCGCGCGGCAATCTGTTCGGCATCGAGCAGATGGTAGGTGGCATCCAGCCCTTCACGGGTAATGGGCACATGGAAGCTGACGATATCGGCACCAAGAGCGGTCTGGTAATCGACAAAGCCCGCATCAGGATTATCCCGCGCCCTGGGCGGATCGCAGCGCAGTACCCGCATGCCGAGCGCTTGGGCCTTGCCAGCCACACACTCGCCAGTATTGCCCGCGCCAATCACCGCCAACGTCATGGCCGAGAGGTCGAGTTCGTAACGCTCCGCCAGCACCAGCAGGGCGGAGAGCACATAATCCCCCACCGAATACTTGTTGCAACCGGGGGCGCTGAAGAAGGGAATATTGCGGCTTGCCAGCAACGCCTTGTCCACATGGTCGGTGCCTATGGTAGCGGTGCCGACAAACCCGAGTTTGGGGCTGGTCGCCAGCAAATCGCCGTTGACGCGGGTGACCGAACGCACCAGCAGCACATCGGCATCCAGCAGATCGCGGGCCTGCATCTGCCGCCCGGGCAAGGGGATCACCTCGCCAAATTCGGCAAACAGCTCCACGGCATGGGGCATATTCTCATCAACGACTATCTTCATCGGGCTCTCTTTAGTCACAACCGCCACGGGGGCGCCATTCTAGCGCAAAGCCGCCCGAGATTTCAGCCTGTGATGCAATCCGGCACGAAACGGGACCACATTGCGCGGCAGCCGCTCCATCCGCCCGCTCAAACAGAGGATGTCGCCACAAATGTGTAAGCAGAGGTAACAAACGTGCTGCTCGGCTTTGTCCGGGCATATCACGGTGGCACAATGCCCCTCTTTTTTCGCGATCGCCCATACCCACCATGCCGCCACACGCTCCGCCGCTCCCAATGTCAACCGCCTCACTCACCCGCAGTCAGGTGCTTGGCTTCACAGCCCTGTTAATCCTGCCCCTGTTACTACTCGCCACATTGCCCTGGCAGCCTTTTCTGACCGGTTCACTGCAATCAGGCTGGCTATGGTGGTCATACGCCCTTACCCGCATGGTCGATATTCCCGGGATCGGGGTCAGTGGCGCCCTCTTGCTGCTGCTGACCCGCTACAAACTCAAACTGGAGCTGTCCCCCTTCATTGCACTGGGGTGTGCGCTGGCAGCCCTGCTCGCCAGCGACTGGGTGCTCAAGAGCCTGATCAAACACCTGACCGAAGAGCCCAGACCCTATCTGCTCTGGCTGGAGAGTCAGTCGCTGATCCCGGCCATCAAGCACTTCTACGCCACTAGCATCGATGTGCGCAGTGAACAGGTTCATGCCGCCAGCCAGTTGCTGGCCCTGCCTGAGTGGCTCGGCCACCACTGGCAGGCCGAGGTGAACTACGCCTTCCCCTCCGGCCACAGTATCGCCGCCATCAGCCTGGCCCAATTTTTCGGCCTTATCTGGCTGGCCCGCGCCCCCACGGGCGTCTGGCTGCTGCCGTTGTGGGCGCTGGGGGTTGGTCTGTCGCGCATGGTAATGGGAATGCATTGGCCGGTGGATGTGCTGGCCAGCGCCCTGTTGGGCACGCTCACGGCGCTGATTGCCGCCCGCTGGTGGCTGCACAGATATTGAATCCTGCGCCATCTTGGCGCGGCCGACTGCGTGGGATGGGGGGACAAGCCTGTGCTTTTTTGCCATAATGCCGCCTCATTTTATCCCGACCGAGATCCCATGACCGACGCAGTTCATACCCTCAAGGGCCGTTTCCGTGGTTTTTACCCCGTCGTCATTGATGTTGAAACAGCCGGGTTCAACGCCAAGACCGATGCCCTGCTCGAAATCGCGGCTTACACCCTGAAAATGGATGAGCAGGGCTGGCTCGTTCCCGATCAGGTATTCCACTTTCATGTCGAGCCCTTCGAAGGGGCCAACCTGGAAAAGGCCGCGCTGGAGTTCACCGGCATCGACCCCTACAACCCATTGCGTGGCGCTGTCTCGGAAAAAGAGGCGCTGACCGAGATCTTCAAGGGGATCCGCAAGGGGATGAAGGAGCAGGATTGCAGCCGCGCCATCATAGTGGCCCACAACGCCACCTTTGATCACGGCTTCGTGATGGCTGCCGCCGAGCGGGCTGGCCTCAAGCGCAATCCGTTCCATCCATTCGCCACCTTCGACACCGCTGCTCTCTCCGGGCTGGCGCTGGGCCAGACCGTGCTGGCCAAAGCGTGCCAGAGCGCCCGCATCCCGTTTGACAATAAAGAGGCGCACTCGGCCCTCTATGACACCGAACGCACCACAGAGCTGTTCTGTCATATCGTCAACCGCTGGAAGAGCATGGGGGGATGGCCGCCAGCGCATCCGGATGATGACACAACCGATGCCCCTGCCGACGATGAGGGACAAGAATAAACGGACGAAGGCTGCCACTGGCAGCCTTCGCTTTTTAGGGAAGTGATTGATTGCACGGCGCACCGGAAATCGCTATCAACGTCACTATCCACCGCAGCGCACGGGATGCACGGGGACAAACAGGTCACAACCCCTCATGTTGAGCAACCTTGTGCCACATGCTGCTGCGATATGAGGGGTTTGACTGATTTTTTACTCGACATTTGTCACATTTTTCGCAAACTAACTCCCCTTCACATGACAGACAGCAATAACAAACTATAAGGAAATCAAATGAATCCAGTTGTTATCGCAGTCGGGCTGATGCTGGTGCTCAGTCTGCTGCGGATCAATGTGGTGGTCTCGCTGGCGCTGGGGGCCATTGCTGGCGGCCTGGTCGGTGGGCTGTCGTTGACCGATACCCTCACCACCTTCAGCGGTGGCCTGGGCGGTGGCGCCGAGATCGCTCTCTCCTACGCCATGCTGGGCGCCTTTGCGGTTGCCATCTCCCGCTCCGGGATCACCGACCTGCTGGCCCGCAAGGTGATCAGCCAGTTGGGCAAGGATGCCAGCTCGACCCGTATCATGTGGGTCAAAACCCTGCTGCTCTCTTCCGTGCTGGCCGTGGCGATCTCGTCCCAAAACCTGATCCCGGTTCACATCGCCTTTATTCCCATCCTGATCCCGCCGCTGCTGCATGTGATGGCGCAGATGCAGATCGACCGTCGTCAGGTGGCCTGTGTCATCACCTTTGGCCTGACTGCTACCTATATGGTGCTGCCGGTCGGCTTTGGTGGCATCTTCCTGAATAACATTCTGGCCAAGAACCTGATCGATAACGGCGTGCCCATCACCACCAGCCAGATCCCGCTGGCGATGGCCATTCCGGTCGCCGGTATGGTACTGGGCCTGCTGATTGCGGTATTCATCAGCTATCGCAAACCGCGCCAGTACGATCTGGCCAAGATCCTGGATGCCGAGCCCGAAGCGGTCGAGCTCAACCTCACCCACATCTGGGTGGCCCTGCTGGCCATTGGCGTAGCGCTGGGGCTGCAACTGATGACCAACAGCATCGTACTGGGTGCACTGGCTGGTTTTGTCATCTTCACCTGCGGCGGCGTCATCAAGTTTCGCGAAAGCCAGGATGCCTTCACTCAGGGGGTGCGGATGATGTCGCTGATCGGCTTCATCATGATCTCCGCCGCCGGTTTTGCCGCCGTGATGAAGGCAACTCACGGGGTCGACTCTCTGGTTCAGGTGGTCGCCTCCGGCATCGGTCAGCACAAAGGCATCGCCGCCTTCCTGATGCTGCTGGTGGGTCTGCTCATCACCATGGGGATCGGCTCCTCCTTCTCCACCGTGCCCATCATCGCCACCATCTATGTGCCGCTCTGTCTGCAGCTTGGCTTCTCACCGATGGCGATCATCGCCCTGGTCGGTACCGCAGGCGCGCTGGGGGATGCGGGTTCACCCGCCTCCGACTCGACGCTGGGCCCCACCTCAGGCCTCAACGCCGATGGCCAGCACGACCATATCTGGGACAGCGTGGTGCCCACCTTCATTCACTACAACATCCCACTGGTAATCTTCGGCTGGATTGCCGCCATGGTGCTCTGATAGCCCCTCGGGCTGCGAACTCTGCACGTCACAATGCACAACAAGAAGGCGACCAGATGGTCGCCTTCTTGTTGTATTCGACTAGATAAACAACAGCACGTTAGCTTGTAGTGACGGTGAAAAGGTACCGCTCGCTAACCCAGCGCAACCTCCTGCATGATGCTCCGATTGATAAAGTAGCGATGGCAGAACAGCAGAAAGTCCTGCAGCGGCAAGGGCCTGGAGTAGAAATAGCCCTGAATTTCATCCACCCCTATGCTCAGCACCGCCTTCAGCTCATCGTTGTTCTCCACCCCTTCCGCCACCACCCGCACACCGAGTTGATGAGAGAGGCTGGTGATCGCCTCGACGAACAGGGCCTGACGGGTATCGTTGTCGATGGCAGTGATAAATGAGCGGTCGATCTTGAGCTTGTCGAAATAGAGTTCCCGCAAGTAGGAGAACGATGACAAGCCGGTACCGAAATCATCGAGGGCCACCCGCACTCCAATCTGACGTAGGGTGTCGATGATTTGTTTGCTCAGCTCGATATCATCCAGAGCAATAGTTTCGGTCAGTTCGACGATCAGCTGTTGCAGGCTTAGCGGCCCCTCCCTCATGTTCTCATCCAGCTGGGCTGCCAACTCCATAGTGAACATGGAACTCGAGAGGTTGACCGAGATCTCCAGCGGTTCAATCAAGTCGCTCGGGAAAATGGCGAGATCATGTTGCAAGCGCCGGAAGATCCATAACCCGAGCGCCTCCCCCAGCCCGTTATCTTCCGCCAGCGAAATGATATCGAGTGGCGGAATAAAACCGTACTCCGGGTGATTCCAGCGGATCAGTACCTCGGCTCCCAGTCGCACCGTGCCTTGACCACGGACAATCGGCTGATAGTAGAGGCTCAACTGCAAATTGCTGTGGTGCTGGATCAGCTCGCGCAACTCGGTCGACAAACGGCGGTTACGCAGATAGTGCTGATACATGCTGCTGGAGAAAACCACGTAACGATTCAGCCGCTTGCGCTTGGCACTGTCGAGGGCGATATCGGCAAACAGCAGCATCTCCTCCGGCGTGTGTACCGGTCGCACGTACTGGCTGACCCCCATAAAGACCCGCACCCGGTGGGCGGGATCAGTCGCCAAGGCGAGCCCGGCAAGTTCGTTACGCAGCTGCTCCAGAAATGGAAAGCGCAAATAGGTGGGCATAACGCCGGAAATAATGATGGCAAACTCATCGCTACCGGTGCGGGCGGCAAAGATACCGTCAACCGATACGGCGCGGATCCGCTCGGCCAGTTGCGTCAGCAATGCATCCCCCACCTCGTAGCCCAGGCTGTCATTTACCTCCCTGAAATGGCCAAGATCCACCAGACAGACGGTCACGCTACTGCGCCCCCCTTTATGTCCCGTCAGCTGCTTGAGGTGTTTGATCAAGGAGGCCCGGTTCGGCAAGCGGGTTAGCGCATCATTCCACGCAAGAAAGTGCTGGTGGCGCACTTCGCGAAACAGCATCAGCAGCATCACCACGGTCGCCAACATCAAGAAAGCCAGAATGAAGAAGTTCTGGATACGCGACGAGTTGAGTACCTCCCGCTGGGCAATAGCGGATGGACCGGTGAAATTTTTCACCATCACATCGCGGATGGCAGCCAGATCCCGAGCCAACTCCTCGGCGAAACGAGCAAGTTCTTTCGAATCTCGATCTCCACTGACCACGGCCTGCTCATACTTCTCGAACAGGGCCATGATCTTCCCTACCGCTTGTTCAGCACCAAAGCGAGCTCGGACCTGCTTTGCCTCTTCACCGTGCAGGAAGACATCGAGGCGGTTCCAGGCAATATCAAAACGCTTGTTCATCTCTTTCTGACTGGTCGAACCGGTGCGATAGAGAGAGAGCGCCTCATCAAAGCCACGGATTTCCAGCTCCAGCTGCGCCAACGCCCAGGCGGAGAGTTGGGTATAGCGGGTCACAGCATTAAAAGCACGGTCATAGTTCCAGACCGACCAGATGGCGACCCCCAAAAAGGCAGTCACCATCAGGATCAAGCTCAGAAACTTGCCGCGCAGCATCTTATTTGCTCTCAATCGCCGTCAGTTGCCACACCATCCGGCTGTGATAGAGCTCCTTGTTCAGCTCCGGGTGATCAGAGAGGGGATAGATGATCCAGAGCGGCCCCTTGTTGCGCAGGGTCAACACCTTGCCATCCTGCTTCTCGGCCAGCAGTACCGCATATTTATCTCCATCTTCCAGCGGCACAGCTGCCCAGTAGTCATTGATGGCGACCGCCTTGACCTCCCCACTCTTGAGACCATACATCTTGACCAGATCTCGCAGCAGCACACCACGATAGGTGTGATCCCCCTCGGTCCAAGGGGTCTCGGTCTTGACCTCTGTCTGAGGTAAGGCCTCAAACTCGGCCCGGGTCAACACGACCTCCCCTTTACCATTGCAACAGCCATTTCCCTTGATCTTGAGGAAAGGATCATCAGCCAACACCATGCCAGAAACGAGACAGCCGGATAACAGCAGCATCCTGCCAAGCCATCCACCCATGATAGACCTCCGTATCGTACTGTTTGTTTTATTGGTTTCACTCTGCTCACCCACATGACAACGGTAGAGTCACAATGCAAAACAATGTTGCGGCAACCAGCTCACCACAACAGGCAACCAGCATCAGGCTGTACCCGAATGCCACCAAAAGCATGGCATCCAGGCTCCGAATGTCACAACTGCATCAGAAAATATTCATGTCCCTTTGGCTCTCGACCTGGCTTATGGAACAGAAATATGACCCCCACACAGGCAAACTGACGGTACAGTCCCTATCGCAGATACAAAAAAGGCCGCTCAATGAGCGGCCTTTTTCATAACGGGATCAGCAATCAGCTTTCGCGACGCTTGCCACCGAATTTGCGATCTTTGTTGAAGCCACCTTCACGGCGCTCCCCGCTCTTGTTGAACGGACGGTCACCCTGGGGACGGCGATCCTTGTTGAAAGGACGGTCGCCACGGAACGGACGATCACCACGGGGCGGACGGCTGCTGGTGTTGCCACCGGCCGGCACTTCGGTGTAGCGGGTGATTTGCAGCGGACGCTGGCAAACACGGGCTTTCTTGATCACTTCCAGTACATCGGCGGTCATGCCTTTCGGCAGATCGACGGTGGAGAAGTCATCAGCGATGTCGATGTTGCCGATGAAGCGGCTCTCGATGTTCGCTTCGTTGGCGATGGCGCCTACGATCTGGCCCGGCTTGACGCCGTGATGGGCACCCACGTCTACGCGGTAACGCTCCATCTCCACATCCGGGTTGTCTTTCAGCGGACGCGGCTCCAGGGACGGCATGCGACGGGCAGGACGATCACCACGGTCACCGAAGTCACGACCACCACGGTCGTTGAAGTCACGGCGCTCGAAGCCACCACGATCGTTGCTGTTGTTGAACAGCGGATCCGGGATGGAGTCATCCAGCAGCAGCGGTTGGTCGCCCTGTACCAGCTTGGCCAGTGCGGCAGCCAGCTCCAGCGGATCGGCAGAATCTTCTTCGATCAGCTCGTTTACCAGGTTGTGGTAGATCTCGAGCTCTTCACCCATCATGGTTTCGCGGATGCGCTCTTTGAACTTGGCCAGACGATGCTGGTTGATGTCCTCAGTGCTTGGCATCTTCATCGGCTCGATGGCCTGACGGGTTGCGTGCTCGATGGCGCGCAGCATACGACGCTCGCGGGGAGCGACGAACAGGATGGCCTCGCCCTTGCGACCGGCACGACCGGTACGGCCGATACGGTGAACGTAGGATTCGGTGTCGTACGGAATGTCGTAGTTCACTACGTGAGTGATGCGCTCAACGTCCAGACCACGGGCGACAACGTCGGTGGCGATCAGGATATCCAGCTGGCCCTGACGCAGCTTGTCGACGGTACGCTCACGCAGTTTCTGCGGGATGTCGCCGTGCAGCGCTTCACAGGCGTGACCACGGGCGGCCAGCTTGCCAGCCAGCTCTTCAGCAGCGTTCTTGGTACGTACGAATACCAGCAGTGCTTCGTAGGATTCCACTTCCAGCAGACGGGTCATGGCGTCCAGCTTGTGCAGACCGGTTACCTGCCAGTAGCGCTGGCGAATAGTGGTAGCGGTAGCAGTCTTGGAGGCGATCTTGATCTCTTTGGGCTGCTTCAGGTGCTTCTGGGCCACGCGACGGATCTGCTCCGGCATGGTGGCAGAGAACAGGGCAACCTGACGAGTGCTCGGGCACTGCTCCATGATCCAGTCCACGTCGTCGATGAAGCCCATACGCAGCATTTCATCAGCTTCGTCCAGTACCAGGGCTTTCAGGCCGGAGAGGTCCAGGTTCTTGCGACGGATCAGATCCATCACGCGGCCCGGAGTACCGACGACAACCTGGGCACCGCGACGCAGGGCGCGGGTCTGGGTTTCGTAGGAGGCACCGCCGTAGATGGGCAGTACGTGGAAATCAGGCATGTGGTGGGCGTAGCGTTGGCACGCTTCAGCCACTTGCAGCGCCAGTTCGCGGGTAGGTGCCAGCACCAGGATCTGGGTGTTGCGGTTACCAGCTTCCAGACGAGACAACAGAGGCAAGGCAAAAGCAGCGGTCTTCCCTGTACCGGTTTGCGCCTGCCCCAGCAGATCGTGTCCCGCCATCAGGTGGGGAATTGCTGCGGCCTGGATCGGTGACGGGCGCTCATAGCCCACGTCCTGCAGCGCTTTCAATACAGGCGCGGCCAGTCCAAGCTCACTAAAAAGGGGCAGTTGTTCGGTATCAGACATAGATTCTTCCAGATTAAGGCAGGCGGCTAACACCGCGGAATAGCAAAAAGGCGGCGATTATAGCGCCACTTTGTTCTGCTGTCTTGAAAAATGTGATAAGCCTCTCAAGACGTTGGCAATTATAGAGGGATCTGGCGAGTATGGCTTGCTTATTTTGCACTCATAGTGCGTTATTGCAGATCACTCCTCGCTGGAGTCCTTGCCCCGCTTGTGTTTGAGCACCGCCATGGTCAGTCGGCTGGTGCATAATAAACGCTCACGTTCGTCCCGAATTTCAATCTGCCACACCTGGGTTGTTGCTCCCAGATGGAGCGGCGTGCAACGCCCGGTCACCACCCCTTCCCGTTTGGCTCGCAGATGGTTGGCATTCACCTCCAGCCCCACACAGTAGCTATCTGGCCCGACAGCCATATTGGCGGCAATCGATCCCAAGGTTTCCACCAGCACCACAGATGCGCCGCCATGCAGCATGCCCAGGGGCTGGTGAGTGCGATGATCCACCGGCATGGTCGCTTCAAGCCAATCGGTGCCAAAAGCCGTGTAGACGATATCGAGATGGGCCATCAGGGTGTTGCGAGAGGTGGCGTTGAGCCCCTCCAGACTCATGGGTTTACGCCAGATGGGCGCAATATCGTGACTCATTGCGAGCAGACTCCTTATGTAAACGATGAATGCGTACCGATATGGGTGAAACGCCCTCCATCTGCAAAATGGTTCGGTTATATGAGTTGTTGGTTACCCGGCGCTGCGTGTTACACAATCATGCCCTTAAGCGGGATATCACCAAGGGTAGGTAACGCCGGGCCACTCGGACCAAGGCACTTCTCGCCCCGGCAGACGAGGTTCTGGCCACTGCCACACCCTGGCGAGCCAGTCGCGCAGCTGAATCTCCAACTCCTCATCCGTGATAGGCGCCTCGGCCACCTTCCAGAAGAAGAGCTCCACCGCTACCTCTGGCAACACCGAGGGGTAGAGATAAACCCCACCCCAAAATTGCGGCTCCCGATCCGGACTCCAGAGGCCATAGGCGAACGAGCGCTTGGCCAGAAACTCCGACTGCTGCCACTCCAGATCTCCTTCGTGCTGGCTCAGGCTGAAGTTAGCGGAGGGCCAGATATCGTTCGGGCGAAACAGCTGATGGAGCTGCTCGCGCTCGCGCAACATGGCGACAAACTCCACCACCGCCTGAGCGGGAGTGGCGGGTAACAGCAAGAAACGTGGGTGCCGATAGGCCTTCGGCACCCGAAACCGCTTGGGAAACGTCAGCATCAAAGCAGCTCCAGCAGGGCTTGCAATGGATGTTTGAGCTTTTCCCCCTCCATCCGCTTGACCTGACTGCGGCACGAATAGCCAGTTGCCAGACAGCGCGCTTTGGGTAGACGGGCAAGCGGGTCGGCCCAGCTCAACCCATAGATGCCCTTGGAGTTCTCCACCTGTTTGACGTCGTGACCATAGGTGCCCGCCATACCGCAGCAACCCACAGAGACCGGCTGCAAACTGGCCCCGAAGCGGTCAAACAGGGTGCTCCAGTCACCGTGAGTGGAGGGCTTGGCGGTCTTCTCGGTGCAGTGGGCAAAGAGATACCAGGGCTCGCTCCCCTCCTCGCTCTTGGTCTTGTCGGTTCGAGCAGGCAACTGATCTACCGGCAGCGAGAGCAGCCACTCCTGCGGCAACAACACCTGAAAATCGCCGCGAGCCGACCCCAACGCCTTGGCATACTCGTCGCGATAGCAGAGCACCATGGCCGGATCCACCCCCACCATGGGAATGCCAAGCGCCGCCACCTTGTTGAGGAACTGGGCGCTGTTGGCCGCTGTACGGGCAAAGGCGCGCAGGAACCCCTTGATATGCTGGGGTTTACCGTTCGGTTTAAAAGGCAGCAGGTAGGGCTGGAAGCCGAGTTTGCTGGCGAGTTTCACCAGGTCGCGCACCACGGGGGCATCGTAATAACTGGTGAAGGGATCCTGCACGATGAGCACTACCTGCTTGCGCTGCTCGGCGCTCATCCGCTCCAGACCCGGCAGATCAAAATAGCGGGCGCGGTTATCGTGCAGGCTCTCGGCCAGGGTCGGCACCGAGAGCAGCGGCACATCTACCATGCCGATGCTCTTCTCGGTCGCCTTCTGGGCCCACTCTTTTTCGAGGAAGAAGTTGACCAGCTTCGGCGCCTTGGCAAGCAACGGCGCATAGCTCTCCACCGTGCCGACGAAGTAATCCTTCGGCGCGCGCAGGTAGCGGCCATGATAAAGCTGCATAAAGCGGGCGCGAAAATCGGGCACATCCACCTTGATTGGGCACTGGCTGGTGCACGCCTTGCAGGCAAGGCAGCCCGCCATCGCCTCCATCACCTCGTGGGAGAAATCATACTCGCCGCGCTGTTTGGCCCAGCTGTTGCGCACCTTGTCCACCAGCTGTTTGAAGCGCACGCCACCGGATTGCAGTGCCACCTCTTCCGCCAGCGGATCGAACCCCTGCTCCGCCAGCTGACGCAACCATTCGCGCATCAGTCCCGCCCGCCCCTTGGGGGAGTGGCGGCGATCACGGCTGATCTTGACCGAGGGGCACATGGGGGAGTCGGTCTCGAAGGTGAAGCAGAGACCATTGCCGTTGCAATCCATGGCGCGGGTGTAGCTGGTGCGCACCGCGAGCGGGATCTGGCGCTCATACTTGCCGCGCTTGGGGCCATCCACCGACACCAGCTCGGCGCCGCTACCGTAGGGGATACAGATCTTGCCCGGGTTGATACGGTTGGTCGGGTCGAACGCCCCCTTGACCCGCTGCAGCTCTTCCCACAGCTCTCCAAAGAAAGCGGGGCTGTATTCGGAGCGAAAGCCCTTGCCATGCTCGCCCCACATCAGACCGCCATATTTGGCGGTGAGCGCTACCACCTGATCGGAGATGCGGCGCAGCAGCACCTCCTGCTCGGGATCGCACAAATCCAGCGCCGGGCGCACGTGCAGCACCCCTGCATCGACGTGACCAAACATGCCGTAGTCAAGGCCGTGGGCATCGAGCAGAGCACGAAACTCCATGATGAAATCGGCCAGCGACTCTGGCGGCACGGCGGTATCTTCGGTGAAGGCCACCGGCTTCTTGCGCCCTTCGGCGTTGCCGAGCAGCCCCACCGACTTCTTGCGCATGGCGTAGATGGTCTCGATACTCGGCAGGTGGTCACACACCTGATAGCCGATGATCCCGGCTTCACCGTTGGCCAGCAGCGCGTCGATACGGCGGCAGAGCTCCGCCACCTTGGCCTTGTGTTCTGCCTCGTCGGTATCGGCAAACTCGACGATGTTGAGCCCCTGCAGATCCTTGCCGGGCACATCCTGAATAAGCTCTTTGACCGAATGCCAGATGATGTCGGCGCGGGCCAGCCCGAGCACTCGAGAGTCCACCGTCTCCACCGACAGAGCCTCGGCCTGCACCATAAAGGGGGCGTTGCGCAGAGCCGAAGGAAAGCTGTCGTACTTGACGTTCACGAGCGTACGGTAGCGCGGGATGGGGGTGATATTTAGTTTGGCTTCGGTGATAAAGCCGAGAGACCCTTCAGATCCGCACAGCACCCGGCTGACATCCAGCGTGTCGGTATCGGGTTGATAGAGGTGCTTGAGATCGTAACCGGTCAGAAAGCGGTTGAGCTTGGGGAAGGTCGCCTCGATGTCGGCTCGCCGCTCCTTGCCGATGCGATAGAGAGTGCGATAGATCTCCCCTTCCCGATTCTCCAGCGCCAGCTTGTCGGCAAGCCGTTCGCTACTTAGCGGCTCGGTCGTCATCAGGTCACCATTCTCCAGCACGGCTTTGAGGCCGAGCACGTGATCCGAGGTTTTGCCGTAGACCAGAGACCCCTGCCCCGAGGCGTCGGTGTTGATCATGCCCCCTAAGGTGGCGCGGTTGGAGGTGGAAAGATCCGGCGAGAAGAAGTAGCCGTGGGGCTTGAGATAGGCGTTGAGCTGGTCTTTCACCACCCCGGCCTGGGCGCGCACCCACCCCTCCTCCAGATTAATTTCCATGATCTGGTTCATATAACGGGAGAGATCGACGATAATGCCGCCGCCCAATGACTGACCATTGGTACCGGTACCGCCACCGCGAGGGAAAAAACTCAGGGAGGCGAACGCCGGCTCTGCGGCCAGCTTGAGCATTGCTGCTATGTCGTCCGCACTGCGCGGATAGAGAACCGCCTGAGGTACTACCTGATAGACGCTGTTATCCGTCGCCATCGCCAACCGGCTTGCATAAGACTTTTCGATATCACCACGAAATGCGCTGCGCTCTAGCAACTCAAGAAACTGCAGGGTTGTGGGTGACAAACTGTCCTGGTAATCGAGTCTCGGGATCATGAATCCTTGTTCCCATCCTTTGCTTGATGCCGGCACGCCGGCGACAACGACTGGCCAGCCGCCTGTCAATGGCAATCAGGCCAGTCCGCTCACATGTGAGCGGGCAGTATATCAGCTAGAAAACCGCTTGCGCTTGGCAATATTCACCATTTGAAAGGAGGACTTTTATGGCTCACCACAGCCATGTTATCAGTACGCTGGTCACCACCGAAAAACAGGCGCTCACCCTGTCGCTGTTCGGTTGTATCACCTTTGCCATCTTCGGCATCGGCTACGGCCTCTTCGTCGGTTCCAACGCCATCATGCTCGATGGTATCTTCACCCTGTTCAGCATGGGCATGACAGGCCTCGGTCTTGTTACCGCCTATCTCGTTACCCGCCCTTCCGATGCGCGCTTCCAGTATGGCTATGCCCACTTCGAGCCCATCACCAACGTCATCAATGGCACCATTATTCTGCTGCTCTGCCTTGGCGCTCTCTATAGCGGCATCACCACCCTGCTGGATGGCGGACGGGAGATCGATCTCGGCCACGCCCTTATCTATGCCGCCGTCTCCACCTTCTTCTGCGCCATCATCTATCGCATCGAAGCCCAGGTCGCCGAGCAGGTAGACTCCGAGCTGGTGCGGGTCGACTCCAAGGAGTGGCTGGTGGATACCCTGCTCAGCGCCACCCTGCTTATCGGTTTCGTGGTCGCCATCGGCCTCGATACCATCGGCTACGGCCAATACAACCGCTACATAGACCCGGTGCTGGTCTCGCTGCTGGCCCTCTGCGCCACTCTCATTCCCATCAAGGTGCTCGGTCGCAACCTGCGGGAAGTGTTGAAGATCGCCCCCAAGGGGGATGTGCCACGGCAAGTCGAGCAGGAGATCGAGGCGCTGCGCCAGCGCCACGGCATCGAGTGCTACAGCCATCTGGCCAAAAGCGGTCGCCGCTTCGATCTGGAATTGAACATTCTGGTGGCGCCGGGTCAAGAGTGGCCTGTCGAACGTCAGGATGCCTTGCGCCAGGAGCTCTGGTCTCGCCTCGGCGATACCCTGGGAGATGCCTGGCTCTCGGTCTGTTTTACCCGCGAAAAGCGCTGGTTGTAACTACCGCACGGGGGAGCGCGGCTCGGCCGTCTCCCCCTGTCGCATCACAACCCCATCACGCCCCACTGACGCTGCTCTTGCCAAATTGGCGCCAGCCGCTATTATCAGGGCTCATTTTTCACCCGAGGTTTTATTGCCCATCATGGACAATCCCCGAAGTTGCCCTTCGTCTCTCTCTGTCAAAGCCTATCTTTTTCTGCTTAATCAGCGCCTCTGAATAACACCTTTGCCTTGCTGTTACTGCGGCCATCGCGCGCCGTGATCACTCTCTGCTCTGTCTGTTTTTATTGAGGTCATACAATGGAATTGCTGCTGGATCCCCATATCTGGATCGGTCTGTTTACCCTGATCATTCTGGAAATCGTGCTGGGGATCGACAACCTGGTCTTTATCGCCATTCTGGTGAAAAAACTGCCCCCCGCCCAGCGGGACAAGGCCCGCGTCATCGGCCTGTCGCTGGCCCTGCTGATGCGACTAGGACTTCTGAGCGTCATGTCATGGCTGGTCACCCTGACCACCCCGATTCTGCACCTGTGGGATCACCCCTTCTCCGGTCGGGACCTGATCCTGATGGGAGGCGGCCTGTTCCTGCTGTTCAAGGCCACCTCCGAGCTGCATGAACGGCTGGAAGCCAAACCCCAGGATGACGGCCCGGTCGGCGCCTACGCCAGCTTCGGCGTGGTGATCGCCCAAATTCTGGTGCTCGATGCGGTCTTCTCGCTCGACTCCATCATCACCGCCGTCGGCATGGTGGAACACCTTGGCGTCATGATGGCCGCCGTGACCATCGCCATGGTGGTGATGGTGCTCGCCTCCAAGCCGCTGACCCGCTTCGTCAACGCCCACCCCACCGTGGTGGTGCTCTGTCTGAGCTTCCTGCTGATGATCGGCTTCAGCCTGGTGGCGGAAGGCTTCGGTTTCCACATTCCGAAGGGCTACCTCTACGCGGCCATCGGCTTCTCGGTGCTGATCGAGTTTTTCAACCAGCTGGCCCAGCGCAGCGCCATGCGTCACGAATCCAAACAGCCCCTGCGCGAGCGCACCACCGCCGCCATCTTCAAATTGATGGGCAGCAAGGCCTATCAAGACAGACCGGATGACGATCTGGATGCCGCACCTGCCGAGCCGCTCAGCTTTGGCGAGGAGGAGCGCTATATGGTGACCGGCGTGCTGTCGCTGGCCGAGCGCTCCATTCGCACCATCATGACCCCACGCTCGGAGATGGCCTGGATCGATATCAACGACTCCAGCGACGAGATCCGCGCCCTGTTGCAGCGCGAGCCCCACAGCCTGTTCCCTATCTGTGACGGGGATCTGGACGAGGTGATCGGAGTGGTCAAGGCGCGCGACCTGCTGTTTGCCTTGAACGAAGGGCAATCCTTGAGCGAACTGGCCAAGCAGAACGATCCCATTATCGTGCCGCAGACAATCAACGTGATCCGTCTGCTGGCGGAGCTGCGCAAAGCCAAGGGAAGCCTTATTCTGGTCTCCGACGAGTTTGGCGTGATCCAGGGGCTGGTCACCACCCACGATCTGCTGGAGGCCATCGTCGGCGAGTTGCCGGACGAGGACGAAACCCCGGATATCGTGCGCGATGGCGAAGGGTGGCTGATCAACGGCAGCACCAACATCCACCATGTGGAGCAGGTGCTGGAGCATGAGGGCCTGGTGAGCGAGAGCGATGAATACGTGACCCTGGCGGGCATGCTGCTCTCCCACTTCGGCACCCTGCCCACCCCGGGTCAGCAGTTGCAACTGCAGCAGCTCAACTTCGAGGTGATCGAGGTCAGCGAGCGGCGTATCGAGCGGGTGAAAGTGATGCCCGCCACGGCTTGAGCCTGCCACCAGCAGAATACAGAAGAGGGCCAGACGGCCCTCTTTTTTATGCTTCAACTTTTATGCCTCAACGCCTCTTTCCCGACGGTTTGCACTGATTGCTGCATCAAGCACAATTCTCTTGTGCAATTACCCCCCCTTTTTCACAACAAGATGGCGGCATAAAGTGGCCTCACTTCCACCATGAGGAACTCAAGATGAGCCACGATCACCTGTTCTGCCCGCTGCGCCTCGGCCAGCTGCACCTTGCCAACCGCATCGTCATGCCCCCCATGACCCGCTCCCGTGCCAGTCAGCCGGGTGATGTGGCCAACGCCATGATGGCGAGCTACTACGCCCAGCGCGCCGAGGCGGGCCTGATCATCAGCGAAGGCACCCAAATCGACCCCATGGGCAAGGGCTATGCCTGGACGCCGGGCATCTACAGCGCCGAGCAGATCGCTGGCTGGAAGCTTGTGACCGATGCCGTGCACGCCAAGGGGGGCACCATCTTCGCCCAGCTCTGGCACGTGGGCCGAGTCACCCATCCGGACAACATCGGCGGCGCCCAGCCCATCTCCGCTTCAGCCCTGCCCGCAGTGGGCGTCAAGGTGTTCGTCGATAATGGCAGCGATGCGCCGGGCTTTGTCGAGACCGTCACTCCGCGCGCCATGACCCAGGCCGATATCGATGCGGTGGTGGGCCAGTTCCGTCAGGCGGCCCGCAACGCCATCAGCGCCGGTTTTGACGGCATCGAGCTGCACGCAGCCAACGGTTATCTGATCAACCAGTTCCTCGACTCCGAATCCAACGCCCGCACCGACAGTTATGGCGGATCGCTGGAAAACCGGCTGCGCTTTCTCAAAGAGGTGACCGAGGCGGTCAGTAGCGAAATCGGGGCCGAACGTGTCGGGGTGCGTCTTGCGCCACTCACCACCCTCAACGGCACAGTCGATGCCAATCCGCAGGAGACCTATCTGGCGGCCGCTCGTCTGCTGGGCCAGCTCAACGTGGTCTACCTGCACATTGCCGAGGCGGACTGGGACGATGCCCCCCTGATGCCGGAGAACTTCAAGCAGGGTCTGCGGGATGCCTTCCCCAACACCCTGATCTATGCCGGCAAATATGATGGCGAGCGGGCTCGCGCCGCCCTCGAAGCCGGCTGGGCCGACATGATTGGCTTTGGCCGCCCCTTCGTCGCCAACCCGGATCTGCCGAACCGTCTGCGTCACGGCTATCCGCTGGCCCCCCACGATCCGGCCACCCTGTTTGGCGGTGGCGAGAAGGGGTTGACCGACTACCCCGTCTATCAGGCCGATGACGCATAAAACCGGCCCTTGCTTACCAATGGCCAGCAGACCACGTTAAGCAGGCCCCACAGGTTGGGGCCTGCCGTATTGTTGCGCATTAGCAACAGTGATATGACTGCCCGAATCACTGTTGCAATGATCTCGTTGTTCTCTCCCCTCGCTTTCACAAGGAGTCATCATGGATCACACCCAAGCCTGGTGCTGGCATGCCCCCGGTGAACCGACCCAGCTTACCCTCGCCGATCTGCCCCTGGCACCGCTCGCCCCTGACGAGGTACTGTTAGCCAACCGGGTCATCGCCTTCAACCCAGTGGACTGGAAGCTGATCGAGTATGGCCACTCCAACTGGCAGGATGGTCAAGTGCCCGGCGTCGATGGCATGGGCACTATCGTGGCCCTCGGCGCCAACGTCAGCCATCTGCGTCTCGGCACCCGGGTCGCCTATCACACCGACCTGCGCCACCACGGCAGCTTTGCCCGCCACACTAGAGTACCGGCCCGCGCCCTGCTGCCGGTGCCCGATGCCCTGAGTGACGAGGCGGCCGCCGCCCTGCCCTGTCCTGGCCTCACCGCCTGGCAGGCGCTGGCCAAGCTGCCGTGCCTGCACGGGGAAGCACTGCTCATCACAGGTGCCGGCAGCAGCGTCGGCCGCTTTGCGGTACAGCTCGCCCTTAAACAAGGAGCGCGAGTCTTTGCCAGCGCCAGCCCACGCCACCATCACTGGCTCAAACAAATCGGTGTGCAGGGCGTAGCCGATTATCGGGATCCCGACTGGCTGGCCACCTTGCAGACTGCCAACGGCAACGAACCGTTCGAGGGGATCATCGATCTGGTCTCCAGCCAACAGGCCGAGAGCCTGCTGCCCGCCCTTGGTTACTACGGTCATATGGTGACTGTGCTCGGGCGCATCCCGCACAATCCGCTGCCCGCCTTTAGCCATTGCCACTCCTTGCACGAGATTGCGCTGGGTGCCCAGCACGCCTTTGGCTCGGACAAACAGTGGAGCCGACTGGTCGCCGCCGGTGTCGCCATGATGGCGCAGATGGCGAGCGGCGAACTGACCCTGCCGCCGCTGGTGGTCGGCGACTTTGAGGCACTGCCTACCCTGCTCGAGCGCTTCAAGCGCGAAGGACAGGGCGAGAAGTTTCTGGTGCGAGTGGCGTAATACAGCCCTCCTCCTGCAACCACACCAGCCTTTGAAATAAGAGAGGCCCGCCAGTGATGGCGGGCCTCTCTTTATATCTACTGCATCTCATCTCGACTTCATTGGCGCCTGACTCAATGCAGGATCACCCCGTGAGTCGCGGCATAACTGCGGATCTCCCGGGTCAGCCGCGCCTTGTCGGCCAAGCTCAGCCAGCTCGCCTCCACCGCATTGAGCGAGAGGCGGCAGAGCTGACTCATGGTAGCGCCGAGGCCATCGGCCAACGCCACAAAGTTGGCATTCATATAGCCGCCAAAGTAGGCGGGATCGTCCGAGTTGATGGTGACGCAGAGCCCCTGCTCCAGCAGCCGCAACACATTGTGCTGGGCCATATTGCCGAACACCTTGAGCCGGGTGTTGGAGAGGGGGCATACGGTGAGCGGCAAGCGGGTATCCGCCAGATAGCGCAGCAGCTCGGGATCGTCGGCCGAGCGCACCCCGTGATCGATACGCCGCACCTGCAGCTCGTTGATCGCCTGCCAGATGTAGTCGGCAGGCCCCTCTTCACCGGCGTGAGCCACCGCCGGCAGCCCCAGCTCGCGGCATTTGGCAAAAATCCGGGCAAACTTGGTTGGCGGATTACCCTTCTCCCCCGAGTCAAGGCCGATGCCGTGAATGCGTGACAGGAAGGGCATAGCCTCTTCCAACGTCGCAAAGGCATCCTCTTCGCTCAGGTGGCGCAAGAAGCTCATGATCAGCCGCCAGCTGATGCCAAACTCCTTCTCCCCGCTCTGCAGCGCCCGCTCGATGCCGCCCAGCACAGTGGCAAAGGGGATACCGCGAGCGGTGTGAGTCTGCGGGTCGAAGAAGATCTCCACATGCACCACCTTGTCGGCGGCGCAACGCTCAAGATAGGCCCAGGTGAGGTCGAAGAAGTCCTGCTCGGTCACCAGCACGCTGGCGCCGTGATAGTAGAGATCGAGAAAGGATTGCAGGCAGTCAAAGTCATAGGCGGCGCGCACACTGGCCACGTCGGGCCAGGGCAGTGGCACATTGTTGCGTTTGCCAAGCTCGAACATCAGCTCGGGTTCGAGGCTGCCCTCGATATGCAGGTGCAGCTCCAGTTTCGGCAGTCCGGCGATAAATTGCGCGGCGGTGAGGTGTTCGGTTGTGACTGGCTTGGGAATCGGGGTGTCCATAGCGACGGCTCCATCAGCAAAGTGATCCGGCGTCAGCCCCTCCACCAGACTGACCCGACGACAGCTTTATTGTGCACCGAAGTGGCGAGACAGGGGAGACTTGTCATCAAACAGACTTATAATGGCGTCACAAAAATCATAAATGATTGAACATCTTAACGATTGGCGGCTCGCCTGCGCCCTGACAAGGAGTTTTCATGAAGAAGAACGTCATCTGCGATATCGACGGTGTCATCCTGCACAACAACGATCTCATCCCCGGTGCCGACCGTTTCGTCCATCGCCTGCTGGAACAGGGCAGCAAGCTCTTGTTCCTCACCAACTACCCGGCCCAGACCCAGAAAGATCTGCAAAACCGCTTCCGCTCCGCAGGTATCGAAGTGCCGGAGGAGTGCTTCTATACCTCCGCCATGGGTACCGCCGACTTTCTCAAACGTCAGGATGGCAAGAAGGCCTATGTGATCGGTGAAGGGGCGCTGACCCACGAGCTCTACAAGGCCGGTTTCACCATCACCGATATCGACCCCGACTTCGTGGTGGTGGGGGAGACCCGCAACTACAACTGGACCATGATGCAACAGGGGGCCAAGTTCGTCGATCAGGGGGCCCGCTTTATCGCCACCAACCCCGACACCCACGGCCCCATGATGCACCCGGCCTGCGGCGCCCTGTGCGCCCCCATCGAGCGGATGACCGGCAAGAAGCCGTTCTATGTCGGCAAGCCGAGCGCCTGGATCATCCGTGCGGCGCTCAACCGGATGGAGGCCCACTCCGACGACACCATCATCATCGGCGACAACCTGCGCACCGACATTCTGGCGGGCTTTCAGGCCGGTCTCGAAACGGTGCTGGTGCTCTCCGGGGTGAGCAAGGTGGCCGATATCGACCGCATGCCGTTTCGGCCGAACCATATTTTCGACTCCGTGGTCGACATCGATATCGTCTAATCACCACCCAAGCGTTAAACAGGGCAGGTCTCTCCTGCCCTTGCAGGATCTGTTATGGAACCCATTCTGATCGCCGTGGCTTTTGGTTGCGGCATGGTAGTCAATCTGATTGGCCTGCCTCCCCTGCTCGGCTTTCTGGCCGCCGGTTTTATCCTCAACGGCATGGGATATGAAAATACCCCCGCCCTGAGCGAGGTGGCCGATCTCGGCGTCACCCTGCTGCTGTTCACCATCGGTCTCAAGCTCAATATCAAGACCCTGATGCGGCGCGATGTGTGGGGCACCACCAGCCTGCACCTGCTGCTCTCCACCCTGCTCTTTACCGTGGTTCTGTTGGTCTGCAAGGGACTGGGGCTTGAACTTGCCCTGTCGCTGGACTGGAAACTGGCGCTGCTGCTGGGCTTTGCCCTCTCCTTCTCCAGCACTGTCTTTGCGGTCAAGGTGCTGGAAGATCGCAGCGACATGAATGCCCTCTACGCCCGCATCGCCATCGGGGTGCTGGTCATGCAAGACGTGTTCGCCGTAGCATTTCTGGCCTTTTCCAGTGGCAAGTGGCCCAGCATCTGGGCGCTCTGGGTGCTGGGACTGCCGCTGCTGCGCCCGCTGCTCTTCAAGCTCTTGGAGCGGGCCGGTCATGGCGAGCTGCAGGTGCTGTTCGGAGTCTTTCTGGCACTGGTGGTCGGGGCTGCCGGTTTTGAAGTGGTCGGCCTCAAGCCGGATCTGGGAGCCCTCATCATCGGCATGCTGCTCGCCTCTCATCCGGCTGCGGCAGGGCTGGCCAAGGCGCTCTTCAACCTCAAAGACCTCTTTCTGGTCTGCTTCTTTCTCACCATCGGCCTCAACGGTCTGCCGACCCACGACACCATGTTGCTGGCACTGGCGCTGGTGCTGGCCCTGCCGCTCAAAAGCGCCCTCTACTATCTGGTCTACAGCGGCGCTCACCTGAGGGTGCGCACCGCCCTGCTCTCGACCTTGGCGCTCACCAACTTCTCGGAGTTTGGCCTGATCGTCGCGGCCATTGCCGCCAAGGCGGGCTGGCTCTCCCACGAGTGGCTGGTGGCGGTCTCGCTAGCGCTGGCGGCGAGCTTTATGATCTCCGCCCCGCTCAATGCCCAGAGCGAGCGAATTTATCACCGCATCGGCCACTGGCTGCGGGGATTGCAGGCGAGCAACCTCCATCCGGAAGACAGACCCATAGAGCTTGGCGATGCGGAGGTGATCATCCTAGGCATGGGGCGGATCGGTCAGGGGGCCTACTTCGAGCTGGAGAACAAATACGGCAACGTCATCCTCGGGGTGGAGAACGACAGCGAGAAGCTGCCCACCCTGCGAGCCCAGGGGATGAACGTCATCGAGGGGGATGCCACCGATACCGACTTCTGGGACAAGGTGCTCCTCTCCAATCAGGTCAATCTGGTGCTGCTGGCGATGCCCCACCACTCGGGGAATCTCTACGCCATCGAGAAGCTGCGCAGCCACGGGTTCAACGGCAAGATCGCCGCCATCGTCCGCTTCGAGGATGATATCGCCTCCTTGCAGGAGCAGGGGGTGGATGCGGTGTTCAACGTCTACAACGAAGCGGGCAGCGGCTTTGCCCGTCATGTGATCCGCCGCTTGCAGCCGCTTTGAGTCGTCGGCCAGCAGCCCTTGGCAAGGGCTCTTGGCAAGGAGGAACGCATCGTTTAAGTTATGCACAACCTCGTTTAATAAAACGAACAAACGCGGGGCCGGGATGGCCCCGCGTTCCTATCTGCCGAAGCCAAGGAGGCACCATGAAGACCCTCAACGACTGGATTTTGCCGGACCGCCACGAGGCGGTCCCAACCCCGCTGATGCCAGCCCCCGAGCGCATTAAAGCGGGCAACCCGGCGCAAACGGTGTGGAACTACTACTCCGACCCAAGCCAGCAGTTTCACGTGGGCTTCTGGGCTTGCGAGCCGGGCCGCTGGGCCATCCACTACACCGAGCACGAGTATTGCCAGCTGCTGGAGGGGGATGTGGTGATCCACGACAGTCAGGGCGGCCAGCTTGCCCTCAAACCCGGCGATCAATTCGTGATTCCGGCAGGCTTTGTCGGCGAGTGGGAGACCCTCACCCCCTGTCGCAAGGTCTATGTGATCTTCGAACCCGCCTCGGCTTGACGTTCACGTCACCCTGCCTCGTTGCAGCACCCCTTATCCTGTTGATCCGCTTGACGCTTACGGCATGATTTTCTGCGGTTTTCCCGCTTGCAAAAGGTTTTTCCGCTAGGCATTGTGTCTGACGAGGAATGTAAATGGAATTTCGAGCCCAAACGTGGGGGGCTCATATAAAAATCAAGAGGATTACCGCCAATGTGTTCAATTTTCGGCATTCTGGATATCAAGTCCGATGCAGTAGCTCTGCGCAAATCGGCGCTGGAGATGTCCAAGCGACTTCGTCACCGCGGGCCTGACTGGTCCGGCGTCTACAGCTCCGACAAAGCCATTCTGGTGCACGAGCGTCTGGCCATCGTCGACCCGGGCAATGGCGCCCAGCCGCTCTACAACCCCGAGCGCACCCATGTGCTGGCGGTCAACGGCGAGATCTACAACCACAAAGAGCTGGAAAAGACCCTCGAGGTCGACTTCCAGTTTCAGACCAAATCCGACTGTGAAGTGCTGCTGGCCCTTTACAAGGAGAAGGGCCCGGCGTTTCTCGACGATCTCAACGGCATCTTTGCCTTCATTCTTTATGACGCCGAACAGGATGCCTACCTGATTGGTCGCGACCACATGGGGATCATCCCCCTCTATACCGGTCGCGACGAGCACGGCAACTTCTATGTCGCCTCCGAGATGAAGGCGCTGGTGCCGGTCTGCAAGAGCGTCGAAACCTTCCCGCCGGGACACTACCTGTGGAGCAAGGATGGCGAGCTCAAACAGTGGTACAAGCGCGACTGGATGGAGTACGCCGCGGTCGAGCATAACGTCAGCGACAAGGCCGAGCTGAAAGCGGCGCTGGAAGCGGCGGTCAAACGCCAGCTGATGTGTGACGTGCCTTATGGCGTGCTGCTCTCCGGCGGGCTGGACTCATCCGTCATCTCCGCCATCACCAAGCTCTATGCGGCGCGCCGCATCGAGGACG
The DNA here is from genome assembly GCF_040907905.1 of Aeromonas sp. s13. NCBI lineage: Bacteria > Pseudomonadati > Pseudomonadota > Gammaproteobacteria > Aeromonadales > Aeromonadaceae > Aeromonas > Aeromonas sp. s13. Next base: position 138,271 of record NZ_JBFOCS010000068.1, read on the forward strand.
ATGGCAAGAGCGAAGCTTGGTGGCCACAACTGCACTCCTTCGCCGTAGGGCTGGAAGGGTCGCCGGATCTCGCCGCCGCCCGCAAGGTGGCTGATCACCTCGGTACCATCCACCACCAGATCCACTTCACCGTGCAGGAGGGTCTGGATGCCCTGCGCGACGTCATCTATCACCTCGAGACCTATGACGTCACCACCATCCGTGCCTCTACGCCGATGTATCTGATGGCACGCTACATCAAGGCGATGGGGATCAAGATGGTGCTCTCCGGTGAAGGCTCCGACGAGCTGTTTGGTGGCTACCTCTATTTCCACAAGGCACCCAACGCCCGCGAGTTCCACGAAGAGAACGTGCGCAAGCTCGCCTCTTTGCACCTCTATGACTGCCTGCGCGCCAACAAGTCGATGGCAGCCTGGGGTGTGGAGGGTCGCGTGCCCTTCCTCGACAAGGAGTTCATGGACGTGGCGATGCGCCTGCAGCCCGCCGACAAGATGTGTGGCAAGGGCAAGATCGAGAAGCACATCCTGCGCGAAGCGTTCGAAGATCTGCTGCCCCACGAAGTAGCGTGGCGCCAGAAGGAGCAGTTCTCCGATGGCGTGGGCTATTCGTGGATCGACAGCCTGAAAGCCATGGTGGAACAGGAAGTGACGGATCAGATGTTCGAGGCGGCCGCATTCCGCTTCCCCATCAACACCCCGCTCACCAAGGAGGCCTACTTCTACCGCACCATCTTCGACGAGCACTTCCCGCTGGAAGCCGCCGCCCGTACCGTGCCTTACGGCAAGTCGGTCGCCTGCTCCACCCCCACTGCGCTGGAGTGGGATGCCAAGTTCAAGGAGATGGCCGACCCGTCCGGCCGCGCCGTGATGGACGTGCACCAGCAGGGCTACTAAGCCCGAACGGGTTCACCCGGGCGGATAACGCCAGATAGTAAAAAGCCCTTCACCACGGTGAAGGGCTTTTTCATGTCCCCGCTGCCACGCCCGCCAAACCACATCAGACCACGCAGATAGTTGATTTTTCATAAATATTTAATTTTTTTACCTGCTGACCATTCATTGACAGGGTGTGCTTCGATTGACTATGCCTGAAGGGTGATCAACAGGATCACCACGATGACAACAAGGATCGGGAGGGGGCATGGACGCTAACACTCTATCAAGGATCGCCCTGCTGACAGCACTGCTCGCCAGTCCGTCTGCAATGGCGAATGACAATATCGTGGTACTGCAGCTTGGCAACGCCTTCAGCAATGAAAAGCTCGACATCAACATCGCCGACGCCAAGTTCCACCACATGTTCTGGCGCTGGGGAGACTCAGGCTGTCAATTTGGGCTGGGGGTACGTGCCGGAACGCTCAAGGTAGAAGATGAAGAGACCGCCAGACTGGGCGGCGGCGCCCGTATCGAATGCCAATGGGGTAACTGGGTGACCTGGCTCCCCGGCGAAATGGTCTGGCTCGATCAGTATCAATTTGGAACCCGCGGCCATGGCTACAAGGATTACGGCGGCCCCTTCCAGTTCGCCCTGGGTATCGGCCTCGGCTACGCCATCACCAAAAATTGGCTGATCGGTTATCAGTATGAGCACATGTCCAACGCCTATATGTATGACAAGAACCCGGGGCTGGACAGCCATACCCTCCATATCGAGTACCGTTTTTAGCTGGACGCGCCCCACTGCAAGCAACATAACGCGATGCAAAAAGCCCTTCACAACGGTGAAGGGCTTTTCGTTATTTCATCTCCTGATAACCCGAAGGGGCAGTTACAGATAGAAGATCCCCACGATCAGGGTATGGAAGACAAAACCGACCATCAGGGGCAGCGAGGTACGCTTGATCACCGCAAACGGGGTCAGCTTGGCGCCACTGGAGACCGCAATAATCACCCCGGAGACTGGCGACATGGCGCGTCCCATGTGGGAAGCCTGCTGCATCGGCAAGATCATGGAGGCGGTGTTGACCCCCATGCTGGCGGCGATCTGCGGGATCAGCTCGACAAAGGCGAGGAAGGGCGCATTGCCGGAGCCCATGATGATGGCGGCAACCAGCGTCACCAGTGCAAAAACGATCGCCATGGCAAAGGCGGGCAGCCCCACATGTTCGGCGCCGACGATCAGGATATCGATCACCCCCAGCACCTTGATGCCGTGAGCGAAGATCCCCGCCGCCACCAGCAGCCCCACCACTTTGCTGAACGCTGACCCCATGCCGTTGAGGAAGTGGCTGAAACCGCCGCACACCTGCTTCATGTCACGGGTTCTGGCTGCCTCGACCACCATGCTGATAAACATCGAGATCATCACGATGGTGATGACATTGAGCTTGATGTGATCGACAAACAGGGAAGAGAAGCCCACCGCCATGATGATGGGCAGCATCGGCAAGATGGCATAAAAGCCGGGGACACCGACCTCGTTTGCCGACTCGTCCACCGCAGCGGCCCCCTGATGCTGATGCCCCTCCTGCAGATCGCAACGACGTTGCCAAAATACGTGCATCAAGCCCACCACCAGCACAGTCGCCAGCGCGGCAGGGCCCTGATAGGTGTAGACATATTCGATCACGTTGTGGCCCATGCCCACCGCATCGGTTGCACGGATGGCATCGATAGCAGTCGGGGTATAGGCCACCCCGAGGGAAGTAGCAATCACCCCGGCCGACGAGGCCGCAGAGAGGCCCAGCCCCACCATGATGGGGAACAGGGTCGCCATCAACAGTACCGCCAGACCGGTCGCCGAGGGGATCGCCAGTTGCAGCGCGCTGGCCAGCAGATAGGAGAAAAAGAGCAACACATAGGGAGAGCGCAACCGGCGCAGCGGACGAATCGCAATGCGAACCACCGCATCATTGGCACCGATATGATCCATGTAATGGGCAAAGCCCATCAGCGCCATGATCATCAGCCCCAGATCGGCCGCACGCGAACTGAAGAGATCCCGCATCACCTCAAAAGGATCGAACAGGGCAATCCCGGTGCTCTCGACCCCTTTGGGCAGCACACTCCCCCACCCTGCCAGCTGGCTTGCCACCATCAGCACCAGACCGGCGGCAAACAGCACCGGTTCGGCCCGATAGCCTTTGAGGATCAGTCTGGCCACCAGCACGATGACCAGCACTGAAATAACTACCTGAAACATGACGACTCCTTAGCGACTGAAACGGGTGTGGGTGAGCTTGATTATCTCGATCACCACGGCACTGGCCGCCTCGAGGGAGCTGACCGGCAGGTACTCGTAGATGGAGTGAAAGTTGTGGGCACCGGTGAAGAGGTTCGGGCAAGGCAATCCCTTCTGGGAGAGCACGGCACCATCATAACCACCGCGCATCGGGATGGGGTTTGGGGTGATCCCAAGGGTCTCGTAGGCGGCCAGCGCCAGTTCGATGGGATAGCGGTTCTCCCCCTGCAAGCTGTTGAAGACATTGCTGTAGCGATCGCTCAAGTGGTAACTCACGCTCTGCTCACCCCACAGGGCCTGACAGCTCTTGCCGAGGGTGTCGAGCAGGGTCATTCGTTGCTGATACCCATCCTGAGTGAAGTCGCGCACATCCAGCTTGAGCACAGTTTGGGCGCTGTTGCCCTGCATCTGCTTGACCCAGTAGTAACCCTCGCGCCCCTCGGTATATTCGGGCGCTTCGCCCCCCGGCAGCATGGCGATAAACTTGTGCGCCATCAGCAGCGAGTTCTTCAGCTTGCCCTTGGCCGACATGGGGTGGGCCGAGGCACCGTGAAAGACAAACTCCGCATCCCCCGCATTCCAGTTCTCATAGACCAGCTCGCCAATGCCGCAGCAGTCGAGGGTATAGGCGAAGTCAGCGCCAAAACGTTCGGTATCGAACGCCTTGGCCCCGCGCAATCCCTGCTCCTCGTCAGGTACCAGACCAATTTTGATGGTGCCGTGGGGGATCTCCGGATGTGCCTGCAGATAGGCAACCGCATTGACGATGGCGGCGATGGCCGCCTTGTCATCGGCCCCCAGCAGGCTGGTGCCGTCGGTCACGATGATCCGATCACCGACATAGTTGGCCAGCTCGGGGAACTCGCTCAGACGCAGGGTGATCTGCTGGTCGGCATTGAGGCAGATATCGCCCCCTTCATAGGCCACTACTTGGGCATGGGTATCGTTGGTGTGTTCAGCACTGGTATCGAGATGAGCAAAGAAGGCCACGGTGGGCAGATCCCCCGCCACATTGGCAGGAAGTGTGGCGGTCAGGATGGCGTTATCCGCCACCTCCACGGTCAACCCCAGGGCGATCAGCTCCTCTGCCACCTTGTCAGCCAGCACCCGCTGCCCCGGGGAGGAGGGCATTACCCCGGCGGCGCCCGCTTCACGATTGGTGGTGGTATTGATGGCGGTGTATCCCAAAAATCTGTCGACAATATGCATTGCGGTAGTCCTGTGAGTAGTGACGGATATGATGCCGTGACGAGATCCGGCGGCGCGGTCGCCTTATTCAGAAAGCAGCCGCTTTTTTCTGCAAACAGCCGTCTGATGAAGCGATAACGCCTTGGATTAACGAGAAAAAATGAGATGGATAAAGAGAGTGCCCATCACAGTCGAATCAATGGGTAGTGATAAATAACACAGAAAGACCGCATAAAAGCTCTCAGATAACCAAAAGTGGGTAGCTGATCACGTAACCGATATGCTGAAAGGCGAAATAAAAACCTGAATGAAAGTCTCTGCTTTCGTATCGGGTAGCGAAATCCACTACCCGGGCCAGACACATTGGCGGGATGTCATAAAGGAAAAATGCCAGAGCACAGGCTCCGGCATCGATAGTGGGAAAGTGATCAGAGAAACCGATCTGCCCGGCGACCGCTCAGGCTGACCGTCGATCCCCCTCGTTGGCATGATGAGTGCGTCGCGGTTAATCCTTCTTCGCCTTGTTGGCGAAGAAGATATCGGCCTGAATATCCTGGGTGCGCACCGTGAAGATCTGGTTGGTCAGATCCTCGGTCAGCGTTTCGGCCTCCTGCATCACCCGCAGATTGAAGTCGTTGAGCATGCTGTTGGCGGCGGCCTTGTCGGTTTTGACCGTTTTCAGATAGCTGGCTTCCATCTCTTTCTGCTCTTTGGCGATCTTCGCCTCCCAGCTCTGGTACGCCTGCTTCACCATGGGGGCCAATTTTGGGTAGTCGGTCATTACCAGGGTCTGCAGCTTGCGATATTTCCAGTAGATGGAGTCGCTGTCGGCCTTGTCGCTACCTATGGCATAGTGCGCCGGATAGGCTTCCAGACCGCTGTAGTAGGGAACGAAGGCCGTCAAGTCCGCCATGCCTAGGCCCACATAGGTCACCTCCCCCACCTCGCGCGGCATCCAGGGGCGTACCTGCATCACGTGGGACTCGTAGGTGCGGAACACACTGACAGGGCGCCACGGCTCCTGACCGTTCAACCCCTTGCTGTAGGGATCGTGCTCGGTGCCGTCATAGTGATTGCGCAGCACCGCCTTGACCTCCTCCAGCGTCATCTTCTTCTCGGGGGAGAGGGTGACCGGGAACTGGCGACCGGCATCCACCGCCTGCTTGAGCGAGGGGTTGAACATCTGCTGGATAGTCCAGACTCGCGGATCGTTATAGGTGCGGTCCCGCTCGTCATCGCGGGTATAGGCTTTCGAGAAGTTGAAAACCCCATCCTTTTGCGGATGGTAGAGCCCCTTCTCGGTGGCAAACTCAATCAGATTCTTCGATCCCATCATGTCGGCACTGGCTGGATCGTACTGCTGCAGGCGGCCCTGATTGCCGGTAGCGAAATAGTGATTTTTCGGCAGACGCTGCGCCATCCAGTGATGGCCGGTGGCAGTCTCCAGATACCAGAGCTCGTTATCATCCACCACGGCGACACCAAATCCCTCTCCCGCGCCTATGGTCTCGATGATGTTGCCAAGCAAGGCGATCGCCTCATGGGCCGATGTGGACCGGGAGAGCAACACATCGGGAATGTCGTCTTCGGTAATCCCCTTATCTTCCACATAGGGGTCAAAGGCGAGCGCTTCGGCTGAGGCAAAAATGGACTCGGTGCCGCTCACCCCGACTCCCTTCTCGTTGAACCCGGTGGCGCCGTGCAGCTGGGTCTTCCAGTTCGGTACCGTGGTATAGCGCAGGGAGTTTTTCGGCAAGGGATAGCTGAAATCATTGGCGCCGTTGTGGGCCTTGGAGCTGTGCATACCGCTCTGCCCCTGCTTGGCCGGATGGATCACGAAATACTGGGCTTTCAGGGCATCGCTGTCGGCGCTGCGGGCCACCATCATGGAGCCATCGGCGCTGGCTTCACTGCCGACCAGCAAGGTGGTACAGGCGAACGCCGACGAGAAGAGAGCAAGGTTGATGGAGAGTGCGACGACGCACTTTTTGAAGAAATGCATGAGATCTCCTTGTTGCATAGAGTGGTTGCAAATAAGCGGTGGCGCGCCAGTCAACCTGCCGCTGTCACAAGGGATCTGCGCGGTGACACGGGCCGGACAGTGCGGGCCATCAAACCGTAAACACGAAAAAGAGCAGTGCGGATAAACCGTGGAAACCAGGGAGGTACCCAAGGCCACCTGATAGGCGACCTGTGCGCATTTCTGCTTTCCGCTGGCGTGGCGATACTAGGCCCAATCCACTGACTTGAGTGTGACTGACAGCCCAAAACACCAACAACAAAGACTCAGTCGATGCAAAATATTGATAAGTGTGACAAGTGCAGGATCTATGGCGACATTCAGCCGTCAACACGAGGCACGCAAGGCGCATACAGAAGGGAAATAAAGAGATGAGGATATATAACGCGCGGGATGGCGTGTTGATGCCATCCCGCGATTCAAGTCAGTAGGTCACTGCGCGTCCGGCTGGTTGGCGGGGGCGGCTTTGATAAAGGCTTGCAACTGTTCGCAGTTGGCGACGATGCGGCGGATGGTGGGGTAATCGTCCAGGGTCATGTCGTAGCGGCGGGCGTTGTAGACTTGGGGCACCAGCATGCAGTCAGCCAGGGTCACTTCGTTGCCAACACAGTAGACACCGGCGGTGGTCATCAACAGCTGTTCGAGGGCGGTGAAGGTCTCGTCAATCCAGTGGCGATACCAGCGGGCCTCCTGCTCGTTGTTGGCCCTGAAGTGCTCTTCCAGATAGTTGAGCACCCGCAGATTGTTGAGCGGGTGAATATCGCAGGCGATCATATTGACGATCTGGCGCACTCGGGCCCGCGCGTCGGGGGAAGAGGGCATCAGAGAATAGGCGGGATAGGTCTCGTCAAGGTACTCCATGATGGCGACCGACTGACCGATCTGCACATCGCCATCCACCAGAAACGGCACCAGCCCTTGGGGGTTGATCCGGCGATAGGCCTTCTCGCTCTGCTCGCCTTGCCGCAAATTGATGGGATGCTGCTCGTAGGCGAGCCCCTTGAGCTGCAACACGATCCGCACTCGAAAACTTGCCGACGAACGCCAATAGCCAAACAACTGCAACATAATCTGTCCCTGCATCTTATCTGGGCCCGAAGCCCGGCAGGTGCTCACCACCTGCCTCCTTGTGTATCCGGCACCGGTTGAGGGCTCGTCGTGATCCGGACATATCCCGAATAGGTTTGCCGCCAACCGGCGCTGGCCATCAACCTCCCTGACCGCTCGCTGGCACCACCTGTTGAGAGATGGTGCCAAACAGGTTTTGGCCAGAGCGATCCTCCATCGCGATCGACACTCTATCACCAAACTGCAAATAGGGGGTTATAGCTTGATCACAATCAAGAATTTCCAGCATGCGGCGCTCGGCGATGCAGGATGAACCGGCGCTGCGATCGTAGTTGGAGACGGTGCCCGAGCCGATGATGCAGCCAGCGCCAAGGGGACGGGTCTTGGCGGCATGGGCAATCAACTCGAAGAAGCTGAAGGTCATGTCCACCCCGGCATCAGGTGCGCCAAACAGGGCGCCATTCAGATGGGTGTGCAGGGGCAGCAGCACCTTGCCATCGCGCCAGTCATCGCCGAGTTCGTCCGGGGTGATGGCCACCGGCGAGAAAGCGCTAGACGGTTTGGACTGGAAGAAACCAAAGCCCTTGGCCAGCTCCGCCGGAATGAGGTTACGCAGGCTCACGTCGTTGACCAGCATCAACAGTTTGACGTGACTGGCGGCCCCCTGCGGGCTTACCCCCATAGGCACATCATCGGTGATGATGGCGACTTCCGACTCGAAATCGATCCCCCACTCCTCCGATCCCATCACGATGGGGCCACGGGGTGCCAAAAAGCTGTCGGAGCCTCCCTGATACATCAGCGGATCGTGCCAGAAGCTTTCCGGCATCTCGGCGCCGCGTGCCTTGCGCACTAGCTCCACATGGTTGACGTAGGCGCTGCCATCGGCCCACTGATAGGCACGCGGCAGCGGAGAGAGGCAAGACGCTTCATCAAAGGGGAACGCCTCTACCGCACGGCCCTCGTTAAGCTGCTGATAGACAGCCTCCAGCCTGGGGGCAACCTCGGCCCACTCATCGAGGGCGGCCTGCAAAGTCGGGGCAATCTCGCTCACCCGCACCGCACGGGTCAGATCCCTGCTCACAACCACCAAAGCGCCATCGCGCTTGCCATTGTTCAATGTTGCCAATTTCATAAGCGATTCCTTATTTGCCGGCAGCAGCGTCCGGTCGCTGCCAGCTGGAGACATACCGGGTGTTCTCGATCCCTTCGCACAGACTGCCAACGTTCAGCGCATCGCGGGTATCGAGCATCACCGCCACCTCGTCGGTGAACTTCTTGGCATAGGCCTGCCCTGCCGCAAACGCCTTGGGATGGGGGCCGTGGGTGAAACCGGCAGGATGGAAGGTGACCATGCCCCGCTCGATATTGTCCCGGCTAAAGAAGTCCCCGGCGTGGTAGAAGAGCACCTCGTCGTAATCGTCATTGCTGTGATAGAAGGGCACCTTGAGGGCGCCGGGATCGCTCTCGATGGGGCGCGGCACGAAGGTACAGATCACGAAGCGGCTCGCCACAAAGGTCGAATGAGCCGACGGCGGCAGATGGTAGCGATGGCTCATCAGCGGGCGGATATCCCGCCAGTTGAGGCGCACCACGCACAAATCCCCGTGCCACCCTTGTGCATCCAGCGGGTTGAAGGGCCAAGTGATGACCGATACCTGATCGTGGCGCTTCACCTGCAGCGACCAGGGATTCTCATCCTGCTGGGCCAAAAAGCGCTCGTTGATGGCGGGCACATCCAGCGCCGCTGGGTCGAAGATGGCGTGATTGCCCACCAGCCCCTTATCCGGCAGCTGGTAGCTGTCGTTGGTCGCCTCGATCATCAGGATGAACAGGGGCGCCGTCGGCTCAATGCGCCACATGGTGCCACGGGGGATCACCACATAGTCGCCGTCCCGCAGAGTCAGATGGCCGTAATCGCAGAAGAACTCGCCACTCCCCTCGTGGATAAACAGCAGCTCGTCGCCGTCGGCGTTACGCACCAGAAACGGCATCGCCTCGGAGAGCCGCCAGATGCGATAGCGGCAGTGGGGGTTACTGAGAATGTCGGGAGCCACCCAGGGAGAGAGCGAGCTTACCTCCTCTTGCAGAGCATTCAAGTCAAACAGCCGTGGCCGCAGCGGCCCCTCCCAACTGCTCCAGTCGGTGGGGGCATGCTTGTGGTGCATGTGGGTGGCGGGGCCGAAAAAGCCGCTGCGCCCCAGCTCGCGCTCATAGATGGCCTGTTCCGGCAGGTCGGCATGGGCCTGCCGGGAGTGGGTTCCCTCCCGATGGGGGAAGTTAATCCAGTTACGCATCGCTCGCTCCCTCTTTGCGGGCACCCTTCTCATCCTCGCCGCCATCCAGCACGCCGCGGCGGATCTGGTCCAGCTCGATCGATTCAAACAGCGCCTTGAAATTGCCCTCGCCAAACCCTTCGTTGCCCTTGCGCTGGATGATCTCGAAGAAGACCGGGCCAATCACGGTGTCGGTGAAGATCTGCAGCAGGATGCCATCCTTGGTTGGGGAGCCGTCGATGAGGATGCGCAGCTCTTTGAGGGCAGACAGATCCTCCTGATGCCCCTCGACCCGACTGTTCACCTTCTCGTAGTAGGTATCCGGGGTCGGCATAAAGCCGGTACCGCGGCTGCGCAGGGTGCGAATGGTGTGGTAGATGTCGGCCGAGGAGAGTGCGATATGCTGGATCCCCTCCCCCTTGTACTGGCGCAGGTACTCCTCGATCTGGGACTTGTCATCCGCCGACTCGTTGATGGGGATGCGGATCTTGCCGCAGGGGGCGGTCATGGCGCGCGAATGCAGCCCGGTCAACTTGCCCTCGATATCGAAGTAGCGAATTTCACGGAAGTTGCCGATCCGCTCGTAGAAGTTGGACCAGACATCCATATTGCCGCGATGCACGTTGTGGGTCAGGTGATCGATCTCGATAAGACCGGCATCCACCTCCGCCATCCGGGCCTGCCAGTCGGGGTAGAAGACAAAATCCACATCGTAGATGGAGCCCTTGTCGCCATAGCGGTCAACGAAAGAGAGAGTGCTCTCGCCGATACCGTAGATGGCGGGAATATTGAGCTCCATGGGGCCAATCTTGCCGACAAAGGGCTTGGCCCCCTTGGCGATGGCGAACTGCTGTGCCTTGCCCGCATCGCTCACCCGAAATGCCATGCCGCAAACGCTCGGCCCGTGCAGGCTGGCAAACTGCTCCGCCTGGGAGTGAGGCTCGGCATTGACCACAAAGTTGATATCCCCCTGCCGGTAGAGCCAACACTGCTTGTGTTTGTGCTTGGCGACCTCGGCAAACCCAAGCGAAACGAACAGGCTCTTGAGGGCAGCAATCCCTTTGGCATCGGGGGCCGTGTACTCGACAAACTCGAAACCGTCAGTGCCTAACGGATTGATGGTGTGGGTGGCGGAAGAGGTGGCATTCATGGGGCGCTCCTTGCTCTTGATTCGGTTAAAACGGATTGCAGCACCCAGCGGCGCGGCAAGTGTTAACAACTTGTTTCATTAGAAGCAGGGCGTAGCAGGAAGAGAAGAGGCGGGTTGCAGATAGTTTTTCGCAACTGGCAGCAAAAGATGTAAATGGATTGTGACATTCAAGCCACAGCCTTGCGGATCAAACGGTAATGACCCGCAGGGCTGTCAGCTTTGCATTACAGTTGCCAGTTTTTGATCATCAGATGGGGCAAGCAGGCCCGGGCCTTTTGCAGTCGCGTGGGCGTCGGATTGATCAACCACGCCTCTTTCCCCAACCCCAGCAGCGGCAGATCGTGCAGGCTGTCGCTAAGCGCCAGCTCGGCATCGAGGGCGCAAATCTCCGGCAGCAGCTTGTGCTGGCCGTGGCAATAGAAGCGCGGCATCAGGCCGCCAAAACGGTAGTGCATCTGCGAGCCAATGATCCGGTGGGGCAACTGGCCGGGCAGTTGCTGATAGAGCTGGGCTCGCACCAGCGCGCAGGGACTGGCGGAGATCACCCAGCAGCGCGCCCCCTCGCTTTGCAGCAATTCGCGAGCCTGACGATACAGCCCCGATCTGGTGCGGCAATAGGCACGCACCAGCTTGCGCCAGTCCAAAGGGGAAAGCCCCAACGTGATGGCCCACCAGATAAGGGAGATACCGCGCCGCCGCTGGCTGGGAAGAAGATAGACCAAGCCACCCAGCGCAATCACTGGCAACAGCAGCAGCGGCCAGATCCGGCGGCGCAGGATATAGCGCAGCAGACCGGCGTGGCTGTCGCCTGGAGCCAGGGTGTCGTCAAAGTCGGCCAAGATCCAGCGCGGAGTGCTCCCGTCAGTATCACACTCTTTCGCTGAATGGATAATGGCGTCAGGCGCTGGGCGCATCAGCATCAGGGCGCAAGGGCTGCGATGGCTGCCGTGAGCTCGGGGGTGACAAATTCACTCCCCACATCGGGCGGGCAGACAAAATCGAACGGCTCGCCCGCCAGGGTAAAACTCAGTCGCCAGGCGTGCAGATAGCCGCGATCGGAGGGCGTACCGCCATAGCGCTCATCCCCGAGAATGGGGGCGCCGATACTTTTGAGGGCAACCCGGATCTGGTGGGTTTTGCCGGTCTGGGGCTTGATACGATAGAGCCGCAGCCCCTCGCGCACCGACACCGAATCAAACCAGCTGATGGCGGGGTTATCCAGCGTGCGCGCCAGCATCCAGTTGCCGCCGCGCCCCTTTTGCATATCCCCTTTCACCCAGCCCTGCTTCTTCTTCGGTTTGCGATCGGAGAGCGCCAGATACTGCTTGCTCACCTCACGGGCCGCAAAAGCCATGCTCAGCTCACGGTTCGCCTCCGTGGTGCGGGCCAGCAGCACCAAGCCGGATGTCATCTTGTCGAGCCGGTGCACCGGATAGAGGGTGAGCCCTGTATCGGCCTTCACGCGATTGACCAGCCCCGGAATGACCGACTCCCCGTCGCCCTTCTCGTCGTGCATGCCTATGCCGGGCTGCTTGTCGATAACCAGGAAAGCGGGATGCTCAAACAATATCCGGTACATAAAACCTCGGGACTCGGGAACTGGGGGATTAGGCATGCAGCCAACAGCTGGCAGCGCTCGGGAGTGCTGCATTCTCCCTGCTCGGCCGCCATTTGGCAAACCGGGCGGGCAGAGGATGAAAATAAAAAATGACCCCGCCTTCAACAGGCGGAGCCATTTTCGCTCATCTTGGCAGATCACACCTTACACATTGCGCGGGCGCAGGTGGGCGTGCCAGCGCGCTTCCCACTTTTTGAACAGCCAGACGATGACAAAGGTGAGCAGCATATAGAGCAGCCCTGCGGTCAAAAACGCCTCGAACGGACTGTAGTAGCGAGAGTTGATGATCCGCGCCGCGCCGGTCAGATCGACGATGGTGATGATGCCCGCCACCGCCGAACCCTGCAGCATGAAGATCACCTCGTTGCTGTAAGCCGGCAGTGCCCGACGAAACGAGTTGGGCAAAATGATCCGGGTCAGGGTCTGCCAGCGGGTCATGCCAAAGGCGTTGGCAGCCTCAATCTGGCCGCGCGGCATATTGTGTACCGCCCCGCGCACGATCTCGGCGGTATAGGCGGCGGTATTGAGGGTGAAGGCCAGCAGCGCACAGAACCAGGCTTCGGAGAAGAGCGACCAGGCGGCACTGTTCTTCAGCCACTCCCACTGGGCGGCGCCGTAGTAGATGATAAAGAGCTGCACCAGCAGCGGGGTGCCGCGAAAGAAGTAGATATAGGCCCAGATTGGCCCCTTGATCAGCCAGTTGCGGCTATTGCGCAGGATGCCCATGGGCACCGCCAGCATCAACCCAAGGATCAGAGAGAGGGCCACCAGCCAGACGGTGGTATAGAGCCCCTCCCAGTAGGTGGGCCACTCTTTGAGAATGATTGAGAAATCCATGGCTTACCTCGTCTTGATGGCGTAATGACGCTCGGCCCACTTGAGCGCCGAGGTGGAGACTGCGGTGAAGATCAGGAAGATCAACGCCACCGCCATGTAGAAGGTGAAGGGTTGCTGGGTCGAGCCCGCCGCCAGCGAGGCTTTGCGCACCATGTCATCAAGGCCGATGATGGAGACCAGCGCGGTGGTTTTCAGCAGCACCAGCCAGTTGTTGCCAAACCCGGGCAGAGCGTGGCGCATCATCTGGGGGAAGAGGATCCGCACAAACACCTGGGTAGCCCGCATGCCAAAAGCCCGTGCGGCCTCCAGCTCACCTTTGTCCACCGCCAGAATGGCGCCGCGAAAGGTCTCGGTCATGTAGGCGCCGAAGATAAAACCGATGGTCGCGACACCGGCCACAAAGGGGCTGATGTCGATATAGTCCGGAAGCAGGGAGACCCACTCCTGATTGGGATTGCTCTCCAGTAACCAGCTGTTGTAAGTCTCGTTGACCCAGGTGCAGATGCCGTTAATCAGCACCTGGCCGCCAAAGAAGAGCAGCATCATCAGCACCAGATCGGGGATACCGCGAATAATGGTGGTGTAGCCGGTGGCGATGGCCCGGGCCCACTTGTAGGGAGAGAGTTTGGCCAGCGCCCCCAGCATCCCCAGCAGCAACGCCAGCAGCAGGGAGGCCAGCGCCACTTCCAGGGTGACCCAGGCGCCCTCCAGCAGCGAGGCTTCGTATCCTTTCAAATCAAACATATGCAGCTCCATCGCCACTGAATCTTCACGCACCTGCTAACCAGAAGGCTCCATAGCAGTTCGAATGAAATATGTGCAGCTCCATTGCAATCAATGCGGGCCCGTAAACTCCCTCAGGGAGGTGACGGGCCCGATGACTACTGACGGGATCAACCTGTCGTTACTTGCCGTAGACGTCTTTGGACTTACTCGCCGTAAACGTCTCTTTGTTTTACTCGCCGTAAACGTCGAACTCGAAGTACTTGTCGTTGATTTCCTTGTACTTGCCGTTGGCACGCAGCGCCAGAATGGCGGCGTTGAATTTCTCTTTCAGATCCTTGTCAGCCTTGCGCACCGCAATACCGGCACCCTCGCCAAACCACTTGGGATCGGTCAGTTTCGGGCCGACGAATTCGAAGGCATCACCCCCCTCTTTCTTCAGCAGACCGTCGGTGATGGCGGCAGAGTCGGCCAGCACATAGTCCACACGACCGGATTTCAGATCGAGATAGGCTTCATCGGCGGTGCCGTAACGCTTGATGGTGGCATTGGGGAAGTTGTCGGTAATAAAGGTATCCATGGAGGTCGCACGCTGCACCGCGACGGACTTGCCTTCCATAAAGGCTTTGTCGAGCTGCACATCAGTGCCCTTCTTGGCGGCAAAGCGGGCCGGAATGTGCTGGTACTTCTGGGTGAAGTCCACCTTCTTCTTGCGCTCTTCGGTGATGTCCATAGTGGCGATGATGGCGTCAAACTTGCGTGACAGCAGCGCCGGAATGATGCCGTCCCAGTCCTGCTTGACCAGGGTGCACTTCACTTTCATCTCTTCGCACAGGGCGTTGGCAATGTCGATATCAAAACCTTTCACCTCGCCACTGGGCTCGGTCCAGGAGAAGGGGGGATAGGCACCCTCAACCCCGATCCGGACCTCTTTCCACTCCTTGGCCATCAGGCTACCGGACGCGAGGGCAGTAACTACGGCTGTCGCCAGCATCAGCTTGTTCATGTATCTCTCCTTGATAAAACAGTTGATTGGGTAACCAGGCATCCCGCCATCAGTAGATGGAGGAGATGAATTGCTTGAACCGCTCGGATTTGGGATGGGCGAAAATCTCCTTGGGGTTGCCCTCCTCTTCCACCCGCCCCTGATGCAGAAACATCACCTTGTTCGATACATCCCGGGCAAACGACATCTCGTGGGTCACCACCAGCATGGTGCGCCCCTCTTCGGCCAGCTCGCGCATCAGGCCGAGCACCTCCCCCACCAGCTCGGGATCCAGCGCCGAGGTGGGTTCGTCAAAC
>NZ_JBFOCS010000069.1:0-31124 GCF_040907905.1 Aeromonas sp. s13
CTTACCGCCCCCTAAACTGGGACGGCGGGTGGCCATCTACGGCGGCGGCAATACCGCCATGGATGCGGCCCGCACCGCCCGCCGTTTGGGCGTTGAAGAGGCAATGATCATCTACCGCCGCGACCGGGACCATATGCCGGCCCACGCCTTTGAAGCCGATGAGGCCGAGGAGGAGGGGATCAAGATCAACTGGCTGCGCAGCATCCGCCAGCTCGACAACGCCAGCATCGAAGTGGAGGTGATGGCGCTGGATGCCGAGGGCAAGCCGGTACCCACCGGCAAGTTTGAAACCCTCGAAGCGGATTCCCTGATCCTGGCGCTCGGTCAGGAGGTGGACTTGAGCGTGCTGGAGAGCATTCCCGGCGTGCGGGTCAACAAGGAAGGGGTCGTACAGGTGGCGGGCAACCTGATGACGGATGTGCCGGGTCTGTTTGCGGGCGGCGACATGGTGCCCTCCGAGCGCACCGTCACCATCGCCACCGGCCATGGCAAAAAGGCGGCGCGCCATATGGATGCCTGGCTGCGCGGTCGCCACTACCACAAGCCACTCTCTTACCCGCTGGTGGGGCCGGAGCAGTTGCAGCTCTGGTTCCAGACCCACGCCCCGGCCAGCAGCCAGCCGGTCAAACCGGCGTGGGCGCGGGACGACTTTGGCGAGATCATCGGCGGACTGGACGAGACGGCCGCCCGCTACGAGGCGGCGCGCTGCTACTCCTGCGGTAACTGCTTCGAGTGCGACGGCTGCTATGGCAGCTGCCCCGAGCAGGCCATCGCCAAGCTGGGGCCGGGCAAAGGCTATCAGGTGGATGCCGAGCGCTGCACCGGCTGCGGTGCCTGTCACGACCAGTGCCCTTGTCACGCCATCGAGCTGTGCCAACCGGAGGAGTCCCAATGAAACATGAACTGATCATGGTCGATGGCAACGAAGCCGCGGCCCGGGTGGCGTACCAGCTGAGCGAAGTGTGTGCCATCTACCCCATTACCCCGAGCTCGACCATGGCCGAACTGGCCGATGCCTGGGCTGCGGAAGGGCAGACCAACCTGTGGGGCAACATCCCCACCGTGGTGGAGATGCAGAGCGAAGGGGGGGCGGCCGGCACGGTACACGGTGCCCTGCAGGCGGGGGCGCTCGCCACCACCTTCACCGCCAGTCAGGGGCTGATGCTGATGCTGCCCAACATGTACAAGATCGCCGGTGAACTGACTTCGGCGGTGTTCCATGTGGCGGCCCGCTCGCTGGCGGCGCAGGGGCTCTCTATCTTTGGCGACCATCAGGATGTGATGGCGGCGCGCAGTACCGGCTTTGCCATGCTCGCCTCCGGCTCGGTGCAGGAGGCTCAGGATCTGGCGCTGGTCGCCCACAGCGTTACCCTGCAGTGCCGGGTGCCCTTCATCCACTTCTTCGACGGGTTCCGTACCTCCCACGAGGTGAACAAGATCACCGCCCTGCATCGGGATGAAATTCGCGCCCTGATCGACAACGACTGGGTGCGCGCCCACCGTGCGCGGGCGCTCAACCCGGATCATCCGGTGATGCGCGGCACCGCCCAGAACCCGGATACCTATTTCCAGTCCCGCGAGAGCGTCAACCCCTTCTACGAGGCGGTACCGGCCCGGGTGCAGCAGTGCATGGACAACCTGGGCGAGCTGACCGGCCGCCACTACCGGCTGGTGGAGTACCACGGCGCGCCTGATGCCACCGACGTCATCGTGCTGATGGGCTCGGGGGCGGCCACCGCCCGCACCACCGTGGATTGGCTCAACCGGCAGGATCGCAAGACAGGGGTACTGGTCATTCGCCTCTATCGCCCCTTCCCGGTACAGGCGCTGCTCGACGCGCTGCCGCAGAGCGTGCGGCGCATCGCCGTGCTGGATCGCACCAAGGAGCCGGGGGCGGGCGGCGAGCCGCTGCTGCTGGATGTGCAGAGCGCGCTGATCGATGGTTTGCAGCGCGGCCTTATCAAGCGGCTGCCCTGGCTCAGTGGCGGTCGCTATGGCCTCTCTTCCAAGGAGTTCACCCCCGCCATGTGCGCGGCCGTGTTCGAGGAGCTGGCATCCGATGCGCCACGCCCTCGCTTTACCGTGGGGATAGTGGATGACGTGTCGGGCCTCAGTCTGGCCTGGCACCCCATAGGCGATCTGGAGCCTGCCAGCCGGGTGCGGGCGCTCTTCTTCGGCCTTGGTGCCGACGGCACGGTGGGCGCCAACAAGAACAGCATCAAGATCATCGGCGAGCTGGAGGGCTTCCACGCGCAGGGTTACTTCGTCTACGACTCCAAGAAGTCTGGCTCGCGCACCGTCTCCCACCTGCGCTTTGGCCCCGAGCCCATCGATGCCCCCTGGCTTATCGAGCAGGCGAGCTTTATTGGCTGCCACCAGTGGGGTTTTGTCGAGTCGGTAGACCTGCTGGAGCACGCCGCCGAAGGGGCGACCCTGCTGCTCAATGCTCCCTATGAGCCTGAGCAGGTCTGGGCCGAGCTGCCCGAGCGGCTGCGCGCCCGCATCCGTGCCCTCGATATCCGCCTCTACTGCATCGATGGGGATCGGGTGGCCGAGCGCAACGGCATGGGCAATCGCATCAACACCATCATGCAGACCTGTTTCTTCGCGCTGGCTGGCATCTTGCCGCGGGATGAGGCGATTGCGCTGATCAAGGAGAGCATCGAGAAGAGCTATGCCCGCAAGGGGCCAGAAGTGGTTGAGCGCAACTTCGCGGCGGTGGACGACACCCTGGCCCACCTCCATCAGGTAGCCATCCCGGCCGGTGAGGAGCAGATCAGCGACTATCCGTTGCCGCTGGCTCCCGGCGGCAGCGAGTTTGTCCAGCGGGTCACTGGCGAGATGCTGGCGGGGCGCGGCGATCTGATCCCCGTCTCCATGCTGCCGGTGGATGGCACTTACCCCACTGCCACCAGCCGCTTCGAGAAGCGCGATATCGCCCGCGAGATCCCGATTTGGCATTCGGATATCTGCATCCAGTGCGGCAACTGCGTCTTTGTCTGCCCCCACGCGGCGCTGCGGGCCAAGTTCTACCATCAGGACTGGCTGGCGACGGCTCCCGAGGCCGCGCAGTCGGTGCCCGTCACCGCCAAGGGCTTCCCCGACAGCCGCTACACCTTGCAGCTCTATCCGGAAGATTGCACCGGCTGCGGTCAGTGCGTGCAGGCCTGTCCGGTGCGGGCCGGGGCCGATGAGGAACACGAGGGCGAGCGCGCCATCACCATGATGGACAAGGCGCCGCATCTGGCTGGCCAGAAGCAGGCGCTGCGCTGGTTCGAGAGCCTGCCCTGGCCTGCCCGCGAGCGGGTGGACTTCTCCACGGTGCGCGGTGCCCAGTTCCTCGAACCCCTGTTCGAGTTCTCCGGCGCCTGCGCTGGCTGTGGCGAGACCCCCTATCTCAAGCTGCTGACCCAGCTGTTTGGCGATCGCATGCTGGTGGCCAACGCCACCGGTTGCTCCTCCATCTATGGCGGCAACTTGCCGACCACCCCGTGGGCCAAGAATTGCGAAGGGAAGGGGCCAGCCTGGTCGAACTCATTGTTTGAGGACAACGCCGAGTTTGGCTTTGGTTTTCGTCTCACCGCCGATCAACATCACGGTCAGGCGGTGGCGGCCCTCGAAGCGATGAAGGGGGAGCTGGGCGCAGAGCTGGTCGATACCCTGATTAGCGCCCCGCAGCGGCTGGAGTCAGAGATCCGCGCCCAGCGCACCCGGGTGGCGCAAGTGCGCGAGCGGCTGGAAGAGGTGAAATCCGGCAAGGCCCGCGAGCTGCTGTCGCTTATCGATCAGCTGGTGCGCCGTTCGGTCTGGATCATCGGCGGCGATGGCTGGGCCTATGACATCGGCTCAGCGGGGCTCGATCATGTGCTCGCCTCCGGACGCGATGTGAACGTGCTGGTGATGGATACCGAGGTCTACTCCAACACTGGCGGCCAGATGTCGAAATCGACCCCGCTCGGTGCCGTCGCCAAGTTCGCGGCGGGAGGCAAGACGCTGGCCAAGAAGGATGTAGCGTTGCAGGCCATCTCCTACGGCAACGTCTATGTTGCCCGCATCGCCTTTGGTGCCAACCCGCAGCAGGCGCTGCAAGCCTTGCGTGAGGCGGAGGCCTATCCGGGCCCGTCGCTGATCATCGCTTACAGCCACTGCATCGCCCACGGTATCGATATGGAGTTTGGCCTGACCCAGCAAAAACGGGCCGTGGCCTCCGGTCACTGGCCGCTGATGCGTTACAACCCGGTGCTGCGCAGTGCGGGGCAGAACCCCTTCAGCCTCGACAGCCTGCGCCCATCGATCCCCCTCGCTGAATACCGACAGGAGGAGACCCGTTATCGGGTGCTGGCCCAGAGCCATCCGGAGGAGGCCGAACGGCTGATGCAGGTGGCACAAAAAGTGGCGTGGCAGAAGTGGGCCACCTACGAGGAGATGGCCACCCGCGAGGCCAGCCATTTCCATCCGCCGGTGTGAGGATGGGGGAAAATCAGTATGAAGAAGCGGGCCGGTGGCCCGCTTTTTGTGTGTATAAAAAGTGAGTTCTCTGTTGAGTAAATATATACATTTTTCCGAAATGAAATTTTAGTTTCATGTAGATAAGCATCATCGATAACGTATTGATAAAAATGAAATTTATGGATAATCTACGTGCAAGTAAAATTAAAGGAAACCTGAAAAGTGAGCAAGTATATGGAGGGTGTCGAAAAGGTTTATTCGTTATCGAATCAACCGTGGATGAAACAGATGGACAGAATTCAATCGATTCTAAATCCTGCATGGATGAAGGAACTTGAACGTATTAATGCTATTCAAAAGTCGATTCTTGGGCCTGAAGTTGCACAGCTTTCTCAAACCATAAATACATACAGCTCTAATCTGACTTGGTTGGATGGATTTTCCCAACTCGGGATACAAAAACACCTGAGGTCTATTGAGCGAAATTTTCCAGCGTTCAATAATATTACGCACCTCCCTAACGAGTTTATTTTGACTTTAAACTTGTTAAGGCAACATTATATTGTAGTTCAGAGAGGCGATTTAGATGATTGGTCAGCTCAATCAGTTGTACATGAAGAAGAGGCTGACATCTCTGGTGTTTTATGCGAAGTAAATGAGAAACTTAAAGAAAGTAGCTTGTCTCGAAGCTCAGTTTTGGTTGCGCTTCAGAAGCTTCCTAGTTTATTTAAATTAATTATCGTGTGTTTTATAAAAAATGTGATATTACCCTTGGCTGTTAGCATATATCTTCAACCTAAAGTTGAAGCTATGCTTAACGATAATAGTGCTCCTCGACGTGTTCAAACTAATGAGATTAAAAAAATCCCCCACCGCAATGGCGTAGATGTGACATCTCAAAACAGATTCATTTGTGGAGAAGAAGTTCGGTTGAGAGTTTCACCATCTATAAAATCAGAGATAATTACGACTTTGAATTTTGGGCAATCTGTATACGTTCTTGAAAAGAATCGTAGTTGGATAAAAGTTGCAATACCTCAAAAACAAGGTGAGGCGTTAGAAGGCTGGGTATTTACTGAATATACAAAACGCTTTAATAAATAGCACTAGCTAGCTGTACGAAATATAGCCACCCTATTTGTGGTAAAGTGTTCCATTGCCGATGTTGCTACATAAATATATGTTGTTGATGAATGGCAATAGAGTGGTGTGACAGCGAAAGTGATTTGGTGAAATATAAGAATAACAAATATTACCTACTCAACAATATTTATATATTAGCAGGCCAAGGCTTTCTTTTTATGCCAAGGCAGGTAAGCTGCGGGGCAAATAGCGTCAAGCAGGAGAAGGGACGATGACAGAACAACATATCGCCGGGACGATCGGCATTCTGGGGGCGGGGTGGCTGGGGCTGCCGCTGGCGCGGGCCCTGCTGGCGGCAGGCAAGCAGGTTGCTGTCACGGTCAGCAGCGCCGAGAAGGCAGCCCGTTTGCAGGGGGAGGGGATCAATGCCTATCCACTGACGATTTCTGCCCATATGTCGGATGCGTGGCCCATCCCCTGCGAATCGCTGGTTATCTGCGTACCGCCCAGCAAGACCGATGACTATCCGCAGGCGGTGGCAAAGGCCTGTCAGCTTGCCAAAGCGAGCGGCACCCGGCGGGTGCTGTTTGTCAGCGCCACCTCGGTATGGGGGGCGGGTCAAGAAGAGGGTGAGCAGCCCAAACCGCGTCATGCCCGTGGCGAGCGGATGCTGGCGGCGGAGCAGGCGGTGCTGGCGGCCGGTTTCGAGGTGGTGATGATAGTGCGCCCCTCCGGCCTTTATGGCCCGGATCGCCATCCCGGCCGTTTCCTCGCGGGCAAGACTCTGGATGGCGGCGCCCAGTCGGTCAATCTGGTTCATCTGGACGATGTGGTGGCGGCTTGCATCCTGCTGCTGGAGCGGGGCAAGGACGGGGATGTCTTCAACCTGAGTGCGCCGGTGCATCCGCGCCGCGAGCAGTTTTACCCCTTTGCGGCGCGTCAGCAGGGGCTGCCCGTGCCGGTCTTTATCGAGCCTGCCGGTGAATTTCAGCCCATCGACGGTCAGCTGATTTGCCAGCAGATGGGATTCAACTATCGCTGGCCCGATCCGGCCCACTGGTTTGCCGAGCTTGCCGCCTCGGGCAATTGAGGTTTGCCAAGGGGGTGATCGCCCCCTATCATGCCGCCATCCATGAGAGAGAGGCGGTAATGATGGTAGATACAAAACGTCACCCCGATGGGGAGTTGTTGCTGAGAACCCTGGCAATGCCAGCCGATACCAACCCCAATGGCGACATCTTTGGTGGCTGGATCATGTCCCAGATGGATATAGGTGGGGGCATTATGGCCAAGGAGCTGGCAAAAGGACGTATTTGTACCGTATCCGTCGAAGGCATGACCTTCCACAGTCCGGTCAAGGTGGGTGATGTGGTCTGCTGCTACGGCCGTTGCATGAAGATCGGCCGCAGCTCCATGAAGCTCAAGCTGGAGGTGTGGGTCAAGCCGGTACTGCGGGAAAACGACGCCCAGCGCTACTGTGTGACCGAGGGGATCTTCACCTATGTCGCCATCGACGAACACGGCAAATCCCGCCCGGTTCCGGTGAGTGCCTGATCAAATAAGCCGGGCGTTGATGATGGATATTTCCTGCTCAAGCCCGGTTTTTTGCCGTATCATGCGTTCCAGCATCTCCTCTGACCCTACATACTGAAGGGTGTCGAACAGACAGAGATCGCATTGAGGGTCACGTCTTATCTGGTAGACGGTGGCCAGCTCCACTTGATGACAGTTTCCTTGTTGATCATAAAACGTCACGTTGTACCGAAGTTCTTTCGCCATGAGACAGCGTCCTTCTGGTTGAGTGGAACAGGGACTATCAGCTTAGTCGGCGTTGATGACGTTTGTGATGGTCAAGATACAAAGCAAAGGCGGGCGGTTTAGCCGATGAAAAATAGTTATCGCATTCTTGGCACCTCCCTGCTGACCCTGGGGTTGGTAGGCTGTTTTGAGGTGCCGGATCAGAACCATCTGGTCACTGCTCAAGGGATTGTGCCGGGACTCGACTGCCAGCGTCCGCCGCTGGTAGCGTTGGCGACTACGGCGCTGCCCCGTGAATTCGGGGTGACGGTGTGGAATCTCTACAAGGGTCAGCGCAAAAACTGGCGTGAAGGGATGGACAGTTATGCCAAGGGGCAGGATCTGGTGCTGCTGCAAGAGTCGGCCACTCGTCCAGATATGCTCGACTGGCTGCGCGCCGGTGATTTCCAGTGGCAACAGCTGCAAGCCTTCACCCAGGGCGGCGTGTCGTTCGGGGTGATGACGGTGGCCAAGACCCCGCAGGCGTTCGTCTGTGGTGTGCGCTCCCCCGAGCCTTTGCTGCGTATCCCCAAATCCGGGCTGGTGAGCCTCTATCCGCTGCAGGGCGATCCTGACGGCGTGATGGTCATCAATATCCATGCGGTCAACTTCGAGCTGGGGATGGCTACCTTCCGCGAGCAGCTCAACGACCTGACTGCCTTGGTGCGCCGCCATCAGGGGCCGGTGATCCTGGCCGGTGATTTCAACACCTGGAGCGACAAGCGCCAGTTCTGGCTGAATAAATTGGTGGCCGAGCTGGGTCTGCAAGAGGCCGTGCCGGTGCCTGACCTGCGCCGTACCGCCTTCGGTCGCCCGCTGGATCACCTCTACTACCGCAATCTGGATTTGGTCGAGGTGAGTTCACCGGCCACCGACAGTTCGGATCACAACCCCATCATTGCGCGCTTTGCCGCCCAGTCTGTGACTCCCTGATCGGGGATGATGTGTGCGTGTTGCCCATACAAAAATCCGGCGCCTGATGGCGCCGGATTTTTTTACGCTCTGGCGGTCAACCCGCTCGGGATGACCCGCAGGCACATTACTGGTAGAGACCCAGATTCGCTTTGGCGTAGGCTTCGAAATCGGTGCAGCCACCGATGTGCTGCTCATCCAGGAAGATCTGCGGCACGGTATTGACCGGCTTGCCGGCGCTCTTGGCCAGATCTTCTTTGGTGATGCCTTCGGCATGGATATCCACGTAGCGGAATTTGAAGTCATCGCGCTGTTCGGTCAGCTGCTCGGCGATCTGTACGGCACGGACACAGTAGGGGCAACCCGGGCGACCAAAAATCACTGCAAACATATTTTCTCTCCGTTTTTTAAGCCGTTTTTGTATGGCCGTTGATATGAGGCAGGCAACAGCATAGCCCTGCCTCGTGGCGACTTGAAGCCGAAATTATCGATACCCTGATTCGAGTGGGCCTATTGGCTCAGCTCTCATCGGCGATCTGGATCGGCTGCTGCTGATAGATGCTCTCCAGCACCCCCTTCTCGAATACAGTCCAGGGCCACGGCGCCTTGCTGGCACGATAGCGCTCGTGGGTCGCCGGGTCTTGCGACAGGCCACGCTGGAACATCACGAACGCCTTGCGCTGGCCGCCTGCCGTGTCGATAAAGCCCACCAGATTGGAGGTGCCGGTGATGGTACCTGTCTTGGCATGTACCTTGTTCTTCATCATGGGGGCGGTGACGCTGCGGCGCCACGCCAGGGTGCCATCTACCTGAGAGCTTGGCAGCAGCTTGATCAGGCCAAGTTCGGCATCATTTTTCTGGATAAAGTTCAGCACCGACATCATCTGACGGGCGCTGATGAGATTGTGAGCGGAGAGACCGGAGCCGTCAGCCAGAGTGGCATTGCCCAGATCGATACCGTTCTTGGTCAGGATGGCGCGCACCGCCATGGTGCCGCTGCGATAGCTGCCCGGCTTGTTGTAGTAGTGACGGCCCACGGTTTTGAGGAAGGTGTCGGCGTAGAGGTTGTCCGATTTCTTCAGCATCTTGGCCAGCATCACCGGCAGGGAGACCGAGTAGTGGGTGCCGAGGGTCTCAGCCCCTTCAGGGGCCTTGTGGGTGACCCGCAGCAGGCCATCATGCTTGATACCGGCCCGGTTCATCGCCCAGCGGATATTGTCCCAGCCCCAGGCTTCCACGTCGTGAATGGCGAAACGCAGACCCTGCGGCTCCTTGTTCGGGGTGATGCAGCCCTTGAGCTCGTAGAAGTTGCCCTTGGCCATGTCCACTTCCAGTGCGCAGAACTGGCGCGCCATGTCGCCATAGCTCATCACTTCCACGTTGTCGGCACCGATGCCGATGGGCACGCCGGTAGCTACATTGCCCACCGCCGGTTTGCCAATCTGGGTGGCAGTGATGGTGCCGTAGGCGCAGTTCTTGTCGATGATGACTGAGGAGACGGGCGCTGCGAAGCAGAGGGTCTGATCCCCCCACGACCAGCCGTTGCCGCGCTCGTAGCCGTTGTAGGCGCCGGTGTTGACGTAGACATTGCCCTTAATGCTGGTGACGCCGAGCTGTTTGAACAGGGCCAGCAGATCCATGCGGGAGAGGGTGGGGTCGCCGACGAAGTTGATCCAGATATCGCCGTTGATGGTGTCACCCTGTTTGGCGCCCGGTTGGGCCTGAATGTCGGTGGCGAAGCGGAAGTCGGCACCCAGCTCGAGGCGGGCCGCCAGTGCGGTGAGCACCTTCATGGTGGAGGCGGGGGCGATCATCTGATCCGCGTGGCGGGCGAACTCGACGCCGTTATTGCCCTGCACCATGATGGCGTACTGGCCACCCTGAGGGGGCGTCAGCGGGGCGGCATGAGCCGCCAGAGAAGAAAAGAGAGCACAAAAACCAATCAACAGCCGCTGCATAACATCCTCTAACGTGACGAAGGGCCCGGCAGTGGTGCCGACCCTGATAATTCAACCAGCCGATGCGGGATCGACGGGGGTAATGCAATTCATGCCATGTATGCCGGTCGCCATCATGCCATCGAGTTGGCGGTACGATAGCGACCCTCATAATCAAAAATTTTCTCTTTTATCTGCCAGAAGCGACCCGATTTGCGGGCGATGACAAAATCCGGATGACGGAACTGGCTTTCTGCCGCCAGCACGCTCGCCAGGGTGGCAAATTCGGGCTCCAGCCCCGGGGCGGGCCAATGATGACGCACAAAGTGCTGTTGAAACAAGCGCCGTGCGCCCGGGGAGTGAAATCCGAAGTATTCATTGAGGGTCAACCCATCCTCATCGTGATAGGTTACCTCCAGCCGCTCCCCCTGTTTGCCGCGCCCGGCGGTGAGGGTTAGCCCGGCGCAGCGGATCACCATGCAATCCTTAAGATTGAGCGCCTCTTTGAGCTTGTCGTCAGGGTCCACCAGCAGCTGATCGCAGCTCTGGCAGCGGCGGGCGGCGATGTCGTTCTCCGCGCCACAGCCGGGGCAGATCTTGGCGCGAAAGCGGTAGTCACACTCTTCACGGTTGCCCTCATCATCTTCGAACAGGCCCTGACAGCGGCGGCCATAGTGCTCGATCACCTTGCCATCCTCGTCTGTCTTGCCCCAGAAGGTGTTGGCAAAGCCGCAGGCGGGGCAGGGCACTTGCACCGGTTCGGTGCCGGCGTGGGGGCGAGGCTCCCCCACTTCGGGGGCAAACAGGTTGAAGTTGTTGCCGGCGTAGTCGAGCACCAGACAATCCTCCTTGCCCGGCGAGAGGCGCAAGCCCCGCCCGACGATCTGCTGATAGAGCGAGACCGACTCGGTAGGTCTGAGCATCACGATAAGGTCGACATGGGGGGCGTCGAAGCCGGTGGTGAGCACCGCCACGTTGACCAGAAACTTGAGCTCGCGCGCCTTGAAGGCGTTGATGAGGGCATCGCGCTCCGGCCCCGGTGTCTCGCCGGTGATAAGGGCCGCCTGCTGGCCTCTGGCGCCAAGCAGGCCGTGAATTTCGCGGGCATGTTCGACGGTGGCGGCGAAGATCATCACCCCCTGCCGGTCGGCGGCATACTCCAGCACCTGACTCAGGATATGGGGTGTAACACGCTCCTGCCGCTTGAGCTCGCCGTTGAGATCCGCCTCGCTAAAGAGGCCATTCTCCCGCGCCACCAGCTTGCTGAAGTCGTAGTGGACGATGGGGGCATCCACCATGCGCGGCGGCGTCAGGTAGCCGTTTTTCACCATAAAACGCAAGGGCAGCTCGAACACGCAGTCGCCGAACAGCCGCTCGCCGTGGCTTTTGACCATGCCGTGGTAGTGGCGCCGGTAGATCCAGCCCAGCCCGAGTCGATAGGGGGTGGCGGTGAGACCGAGGATCTTGAGGGCCGGATTGGCGGACTTGAGATGGTCGATCACCTGATGGTACTGGCTGTCATCATCGAGCGAGACCCGATGGCACTCGTCGATGATGAGCAGCGAGAAGGCGCTGTCGAATGCATCCAGATTGCGGGCAACCGACTGCACCGAGCCAAACACCACCTGGGCGCTCGCCTCCTTGCGATCCAGACCGGCGGCGAAGATGTCTGCCTTGAGCTCCCACGCCTCGTACTTGGCGTGGTTCTGCTCCACCAGCTCCTTGACGTGGGCCAGCACCAGCACCCGGCCGCGCGCTTTGCGGGCCAGCTCGGCAATCACCAGACTCTTGCCGGCCCCGGTGGGCAGCACCACCGCGGCGGGATCCGGGTGTTTGCGAAAGTGGTTGATCACGGCGTTGACGGCGTCGGTCTGATAGGGTCTGAGAACGAACATGCAGGTTTGGCGCAGGGGCTTGGCAGGATGGCGCCATTATAGGGATCTTGCCGCCACAAAAACAGCGGGCCGGCATGATGCCGGCCCGTTGAATACATTGTGTGCTTAGTGGAAGGGAAAGAGGTAGTTCATCCAGCTTGCCATGCGCAGCAGCACTTTGCGCATCACAGAAACATGGTGGAAATACTCGGTATAGACAGCGGCTTGTCCGCTGGCACCGGCAATCACCTGATACTTGGCCCACTCGGGGTCGGTGATGGAGATGAGCACCGGCATGCGGCCCGGGCGGATAGCGCTGGTCTGATCCAGCAGCATAGCGTTGGCCTGCACGTTACCGGCGGCAATGGCCGGGATCACGGCGGTCACCTTGCCCTTGAAGATCTTGCCGGGAATACCGTCTATCACCACTTCGGCCTCATCACCCACCGCCAGACGCTGCATGCTGTTCTGCCAGAACCAGCCTACATAGGCAGTCTCATCTTTGTGGATGAAGGTCATCACCGGACGGTACATAAACGGGGTGGCGATCATGCCTGGACGCAGGGCAAGCTGCACCACATGGCCATCGCTCGGGGCATAGACCACGGTCTGGGCCAGCTGGTATTTGGCTTCATCGAGCTGGGCCTGCAGATCTTCCAGCATGGCGCGTTGCTGATCCATCTGGGCTGCGATTTCGTCTACGCTCGCCTGAGTCACGTCGAGGTCACGCTGCTTGCCGACGCCACGGCGCATCAGGTCACTGGCGCGATCTCTGTCCAGTTTGGCGGAGCGCAGTCTGGCATCGATCGACTTGAGTTGATCCTTGTTGGCATCGAGCCGTGCAGTCAGGCTTTCCACCTTCAGCTTGAAGGGCTCATCATCAAGGCGAAACAGCACATCGCCCTTCTTCACCGGCTGGTTGGCTTGCACCGGCACCTCGACTACCCGGCCCTTGACCAGCGGTACGATAGGGGTGGAGAGGTAGTAGTTGCGCGCCATCTCGGAGTAGGGGTGGTTGTAGTTCATCAGCATGATGAGGGTGCCGATGAGCACCACACCCCCCAGCGCGGCAGTCGGAACAGTCCACTTGTTGAGCGGGATGCGGAAGATTTTGAAAATGGCTACACAGAGTGCCGTATAGGTCAGGATCAGTAGCAGGTCCATGATTTATCCCTGTTGCTCTTGCTGTTCGATATGGTTGAGACGGCCCTTCAGTTCAGCCAGCTCTTCTCTGAGGGCCGCGATATCATCTTCATCTTTTTGCAGGCGCTGGTTAAAGCCCCAGCCGCGATCGGGGCGATAGATGGTTGCCCAGATCCAGAGGAAAGGCCACAACACATGCAGGGTGAAGAGACTGACCCAGCCGGCAACATGGATGGCATCCTGATGGGGATGATTGCGATGTTTGGCGATTTCGTAAGGAATATCGTGGATCACGATGATTCCGTAGAAGATGACCAGCGCGACAAAGACGAGCAGGCCAAGGGCAAAGTAATCAAGGAACATGTATAACCTCCACTGGCTTTAAGCACAGCTTTATCATTGATTCATATATTCGGGAAAGCAATTTAAAATCACATATTTATCGTCAGGTCGCACGGAATCTTAAGGGCTTGTGCTGTATAGGAGCTTAAGAGAATAACGAGTTGTATTATTGGTTTTTTTATCAATTTAAAAGGGGCCTTTTGGCCCCTTTTTTACCACCTCAAGTCAGACATCACCCTTCACTGGGATTGCTAACCAGTGGTTGGCGGAACTTCATCAGGAAGGCCACGGTAATGGCCGCCGTTGCAGCCAAGCCGATGATGGTGGAGGTCCCCATCTCCAGCCCGAACCCGATGGGGGCGTTGGCCAGATAGGTGATCACCACAGCGGTCATGAACATGGCGGGAATGGTGCAGATCCAGTGCAGCTTGCCCTCTTTGATGAGGTAGGCAGCCGCAGCCCACAACATGATGACGGCAGTGGTCTGGTTGGCCCAGCCGAAGTAGCGCCAGATCACCCCGAATTCAGCCTTGGAGATGATAAAACCAAGGATAAACATGGGGATGGCGATCAGCAGACGTTTGGCCAGCGGCTTCTGGGTCATCTTCAGGAAGTCCGCCACGATCAGGCGAGCACTGCGAAACGCGGTGTCACCGGAGGTGATGGGCAGGATCACCACGCCGAGGATGGCCAGAATGCCGCCGACTGTGCCGAGCAGGCTGGTGGAGACTTCGTGTACCACGGCTGCCGGACCGCCGTTGGCCATGGTGGCGTTGAGTGCTTCGGTGCTGTCGTAGAAGGAGAGACCCAGGGTGCACCAGATAAGGGCGATGATCCCTTCACCGATCATTGCGCCGTAGAAGATGAAGCGGCCGGATTTTTCGTTCTGCATGCAGCGCGCCATCAGTGGTGACTGGGTGGCGTGGAAGCCCGATACCGCACCACAGGCGATGGTGATGAAGAGCAGCGGCCAGAGCGGCAGCTCGGTCGGGTGCAAGTTGGAGAAGTCCATCCCGGTGTTGTAGAAGCCTTTGCCGGAGACGATCAGGCCAACGATGAGGCCGACCGACATGAAGACCAGCAGGGCGCCGAAGATGGGGTAGAAGCGACCGATGATCTTGTCGATGGGGACTATGGTCGCGAGGATGTAGTAGGCAAAAATCGCCACAATCCAGTAGACCAGATCGGTGGAGGTGAGGTTGGCGAGCAGCCCTGCCGGGCTCAGCACGAATACCACGCCCACCAGCATCAGCAGCACCACGGCAAACAGGTTCATGAAGTGCTTGGCGGCGGTGCCCAGATGCTCACCGACCACGGTTGGCACCGAGGCCCCCTTGGCGCGTACCGACAGCATACCGGAGAAGTAGTCATGTACCGCACCGGCGAAGATGCAACCGAAGACGATCCAGAGCATGGCGACCGGGCCGTAGAGGGCACCCAGGATGGGGCCGAAGATGGGGCCGACGCCTGCGATGTTGAGCAGTTGAACCAGATAGACTTTCTTGTCCGACATGGGGACATAGTCCACCCCGTCAGCCATGGTGATGGCGGGGGTTTTCAGCTCGGGTTTCGGGCTGAATATCCGTTCGATGAATTTGCCGTATATGAAGTAGCCGGCCACAAGTAAGCCGACACAGAGGAAGAACCAGATCATTGCTACGCTCCTGCATTGTTATTTTTTAGTGTGCAGAGCGAGTCTAAAACGGTTGCGCCTGACTGGCAGGTGAAACTCCCCGAGCGGCGCTTTGGCGCGCCGAGCGGTCGGCGGCTGTGATCAGGCGCACACTCCGCGGCTCAGTCCAGCCCCAGCTGATCTTTGAGCTCCTTGAGATAGCGACGACTGACCGGCACCCGGGCGCCGCTCGGGGTGACAATCTCTGCCAGCTGGTTATCCAGCAGCCGGATCTCGAAGATGGCGTTGGGGGAGACCAGATACTGGCGGTGGCAGCGCAGCAGCGGGCTCTTTTCTTCCAGCGATTTGAGAGTGAGCTGGGTGTGGAACAGCTCGCCCTGACAGGCCACATGGACCCCGCCCAGATCGGAGAAGGCATACTCCACCTGCGCGATGGGCAGCAGCCTGACCCGATTGTGCAGATAGCCCGGAATATGTTCGATAGTCGGGGCCAGCCGCTCGATGGGCTGCGGGGAGATATCCTGCTTGAGGCGAGCGAGGGTCTTGGCGAGCCGGGCGGGCTCCACCGGCTTGAGCAGGTAGTCGAAGGCGTTCTCTTCAAATGCCTGAATGGCATATTCGTCAAAGGCGGTGACAAAGACGATGCGGGGCAGGGGGTCGAGCATGGCGACCAGCTCCATGCCGCTCAGCTTGGGCATCTGGATATCGAGGAACACCACATCAGGCTTGAGGCGCTGAATAAGCGGCAGCGCCTCGATGGCGTTGGCCGCTTCCCCCACGATCTCGATGGCAGGATCGCAGGCCAGCTGCTGCCTCAGCTCTTCGCGGGCGTAGTGTTCGTCATCGACTATCAGGGTGCGGATCATGGTTGCTCCTTGGGGATGGTGAACGAGACCCGGGTCCACTGCTCAGGCTCGCACGCAATAGTCACGCCATAGCGCTCGCCAAAGGCGCTTTTCAGTCGCCGATCGACAATGGTCATGCCCAGACCGTCGCCAGCGGGGTGCGCTTGCCAGGTGCCTGCATTATCTTCCACATGGATGGTGACGCTGGCGGGTTGCTCATCGGTATAAAGGCGAATGCGCCCTTGCTCCAGCAGGGTCGAGATGCCGTGCTTGATGGCATTCTCGATCAGCGGTTGCAGGGTGAAGCTGGGCAGTCGCAGTGTGGCCAGATGGGGCGGGATCTCGTTTATCACAGTCAGCCGATCGCCAAAGCGGGCCAGCTCGATCTCCAGATAGGATTGGCAGTGCTCCTGCTCCTCCTGCAGGGTCGCAAGGCCACTCTGGCGCTTGAGGTTCTTGCGAAAGAACAGCGACAGATGCAGCAGCAGATCCCGCGCCTTGTCCGGATCGCGCCGGGTGATGGCACTGATGGTGTTGAGGGTGTTGAACAGAAAGTGGGGGTTGATCTGGGCCTGGATAAGTTTCAACTCGGACTGCACCAGCAGCCGTTGGTGCTGCTCCAGCCGACCGGCCAGCAACTGCTGTGACAGCAGGTTGGCAATCCCTTCCCCCAGGGTGTGGTTGATCTTGAGAAACAGCCGCTTCTTCGGCTCGTAGAGCTTGATGGTGCCGATCACTCCTTTGTCCCCCTGCAGCGGGATCACCAGCACCGAGCCCAGCTGGCATGCGGAGGAGAGGCTGCAGCGATAGGGCTGGCTGTTGCCATCGGCAAACAGCACCTTGTTCTGGGCGATGGCCTGCATGGTGATGGCTGACGCAATGGGGGTACCCGGCAGATGGTGATCTTCGCCGGTGCCGATAAAGGCGAGGATCTGCTCGGTGTCCGTGATGGCGACAGCCCCCACGCCGGTCTCTTCCTGAATGATGCGGGCAATCTTGTTGCTCGCCTCCGGGGTAAAGCCCTGACTCATGATCCCCACTGTGCGGTTGGCGATATTGAGCGCCTTGGCGGAGAAAACCCGGGAGAACTTCTCATACATCCGCTGCTGGTCGCGGATCATGCTGATGAAGAGCGCCGCGCCGCAGGAGTTGGCCAGAATCATCGGGGTGGCGATGGTGCG
Source organism: Aeromonas sp. s13 (assembly GCF_040907905.1). Classification (NCBI taxonomy): domain Bacteria; kingdom Pseudomonadati; phylum Pseudomonadota; class Gammaproteobacteria; order Aeromonadales; family Aeromonadaceae; genus Aeromonas; species Aeromonas sp. s13. Next base: position 17,197 of record NZ_JBFOCS010000069.1, read on the forward strand.
CACCAGCAGCAGGGATTTGTCGAACGGGGTCGCCACCAGCAGGATGATGACCATCTGCATGATCTCGGCGTAGAGGGTGGTAAAGAAGGCGATACGCGGTTCAAACAGGGCATCCGTTCGTCCCGAGCGCATCAGTCGCCAGTGCACTATGCCCCCGAGCAACCCCTCGCAGGTGGTGGAGATGGCGCAGGCGAGATCGGTAAATCCCCCCAGCGTATAGCGGTGCAGGCCGCCGGTCAGCCCTACCAGAAAGCCCACCAGCGGCCCCCCCAATAATCCCCCCAAGACAGCGCCGACCGCCCGGGTGTTGGCGATGGCATCGTCGATATCGAGGCCCACATAGGTGCCGAGGATACAAAAGCTGGAAAAGATGATGTATATCAGTATCTTGTGAGGTAGTCTCACTGAATAGTTGGCAAGCGGGCGCAGCAGCGGGCTTTTCGAGAAGAGATAGGCGATCACCAGGCTGACGCTCATCTGTTGCAGCAAGGAGAGGACCAACTGCATAAAAAACGCTCCTCATAAGCCAGCTGAAAAAATAGCCAGCCCGTGAATAACTGTGATCAGGATCTTGTTCTGTTGGCCCAACTGGGAGTAACAGGCCGTCAGTTTGCCAGAACAAGTGGATAAAACCATATTAAATCAGCATGTTAAATTGATATTTGTGTAAGCGGCAGCGGGTTGATATTGATGGATGGAGCATGAATGTATCCGCTGGATACGCCACACGGAGGTGGCATGCTCCGCCCGGCCCCTTGGCTGGGCGTTTTTTATACATGGTCAGTTGGCAACCTTCTGATGGGGGTTTGAGCAATTATTCCGGTTTGTCCAATGAGTTATCCCCAGCTTCTGGGGATAACTCAGAATGCAAAGTAGTAGCAGAAGCGGCGGGTCAGGTTGAAGAACTGCCGTTGTCCCTCATCCAGCTCTTCCTGTTTGATAAAAGCAGTGATGGTGCGTTCATCTTCCCGCAGATCGATCATGGCGACGGCTTCCGGCCGCTGGGCCTTGATATAGGGCAGGATTTTCGGCTTGAGGGGCATGGTGGGTTCGGTAGAGAGCACCAGCGCGATGCTCTCGTCCGAGAGTTTCACCAGTGATCCCGGCGGATAGACCCCCAGCACCTTGACAAGCAACTTGACCAGATTCTGGTCGAACTTCTTCTGGGATAACTTGTAGAGCTGGCTGATGGCCTGACTCGGCGCGGCCGGGTTACCGCTGTTGCGGGGATGGAGCAGCTCGTCGTAGAAGTCGACCAGCCCGATCAACCGCGCCAGCGGCGGGATCTCCCCGCCCTTGATCCCGAGCGGATAACCGCTGCCGTCGAGCCGCTCGTGGTGCAGATGGGCGACCTGACGGATTTTCGGTTCAAAGGCGTTGAGCTGGGTCAGCATCTCCAGCCCGTACTGGGGATGCATATTGAGGAAGTTCTGCTCGGCCTTGCTGAGATCCCCGCGTTTTTGGGTGATCTGGCTCGGGATCTTCAGTTCACCGATATCGTGGATAAGTCCCGCAAGCCCCGTCTCTTCCAGTTCGATGGGATTCATCCCCAGCTCGCGCGCCATCAGCATGGCAATAAAAGCCACATTGAGGCTGTGTTGCAGCAGGATATCGGTGTGGGGGCTGCGAATAAGGTGGAGCCCGAGAGGCCCTTCATGCTGACTGAGGGTGAAGGCGGCATTGCGGACGATCTGGGCTGTATTGGCCAGCCCTTCATCCGGTTTGAGGTTGAGTGCCCCGAGTGCATCACGCAGCTCGCTCATGGATTGGCCAAAGGCTTTGTCGGCGGCGCGCATGGAGCGGCGAAAGGCTTTCTCATCAAAGGGGGGCGGGCCCGAGGCAATCAGCTCTTCCAGTTCATCAAGATCAGGCCCGGCATCCGGGATATCGCCGCGCAGCAGCGGCTCGATGGGCAGATCGCTCTTGTCGGGGTCGACCATCAGCAGGGTGAGATCAAGATGACGGAGAATGTCGAGTTGCTGCTGATCCTTGATCTTGAAGGTATTGAACATAAACGGGTGGTTAGTCCATCCCGTGGGGAGATGGATATAGTGGCCTACTCTCAATTGCTCTATCGAGGCTTGGATCAGTGCCATCGGTTAACCTGCATTTCGTGAATGCCTACTCAACAAGCTAGCAAAATCCGATGGATAGACAACTAAAAATCCATTTCGGGGCAGCGGAGCGCCCCGTGCTGTGATGGGGCGCACGAGCGCCGTGCTTCTCCTCTTAATTCGCGCTTAAGTTTTACTTCCTACGCTGGCCCCGTCGTTTTTGTTGGCTTGGCCGGCCCGCTGCACTGCAGGTCGGTATGTAGGAGTTGTTTATGCGTGTAACTCTCGGTGTACTGCAGACCAATCTGTTGCTGGTGCTCTTTTTCGCTCTGGTACTGAACTGGCCAATCTTTTTGCATTTCTATACGGTGCTAAGTGCCCTGACCCATGTCAAAGCCGGATTTGCCATCTCGATCCCGCTGGTGCTGATCGCGGCGCTCAATGCCGTGTTTATTCCCTTCACGTTCCGGTTTGTGCTCAAGCCCTTTTTTACCGTGCTCATTCTGACTGGCTCCATCGTCAGCTACGCCATGCTCAAATACGGCGTCATCTTTGATGCAGGCATGATCCAGAACATAGTGGAGACCAACAGTGGTGAGGCGGGGGCCTATCTGAATGGCTCGGTTGCGCTCTGGTTTCTGCTGACCGGGCTGCTGCCTGTTCTGGTGCTCTGGTCACTGCGGATCCGCTATCCGGCTCGCTGGTATCAGGGGTTGGCGTTGCGGGCTGGTGCACTGGCTATCTCTCTGCTGTTTATCGGGGGCGTCGCGTCACTTTACTATCAGGATTACGCCTCGGTCGGGCGCAACAACAAGTCGCTGGCCAAAGAGATTGTGCCTGCCAACTATGTGCACGGCCTCTACAAATATGGGCGGGATGTGCTGTTTGCCACGCCGATCCCTTACCGGCAGTTGGGGACCGATGCCCGGGTGGTGGCCCGGGGAAGCAAGCCGACTTTGATGTTCCTGGTGGTGGGGGAGACGGCGCGCAGCCAGAACTACTCCCTTAACGGGTATGGCAAGGCGACCAACAGCTTTACGGCAAAAGAGCAGGGGGTTGTGTCGTTCAGGAATGTACGCTCCTGCGGTACAGCCACTGCAGTTTCGGTGCCCTGCATGTTCTCCAACCTCACGCGCCGTGGCTACGATGACCAGCTTGCCAGCTCCCGTGACGGCCTGCTCGATGTGCTGCAACATGCCGGAGTCTCGGTGTTGTGGAAAGAGAACGATGGCGGCTGCAAAGGGGTGTGCCGCAATGTGCCGACCATCGAGATCCTCCCCAAATCCTATCCTGCGCTCTGTCAGGGGGAGTCCTGCTATGATGAGGTGCTGCTGGAGGGGCTGGATCAGCAGATTGCCGGCATGAAGGGCAACAAGTTGGTGGCCTTTCATCTGATGGGCAGCCATGGCCCGACCTATTTCCGTCGTTACCCTGCCAGCGAGCGCGTCTTTATGCCGGACTGCCCGCGTAGCGACATTGAAAACTGCAGCAACGAGGAGCTGGTCAATACCTATGACAACACCATCCGCTACACCGATAAGGTGGTGGGGCTACTGATCGACAAGCTCAAGTCGCTGGAGAGCCAGTACGATGTGGGGCTGGTCTATCTCTCCGATCACGGCGAATCCCTTGGGGCCATGGGGCTCTATCTGCACGGCACGCCATACAAGTTTGCGCCGGATGATCAGACCCGGGTGCCGCTGCTGACCTGGTTCTCGCCTCAGTTACAGGCCGATCGCCAGCTTGATATGGGTTGCCTGGCGGCGGAGGCGAGCAGCCAGCGTTTCTCCCATGACAACCTCTTTCACTCCATGCTGGGGATCATGGATGTGCAGACCCGTGTTTACGACAACAAGCTCGATCTGTTCAAGCCATGTCGGGCGGGCTAAACCGCCAGCAAGCACACAATAGAAAACGGCAGCCACTGGCTGCCGTTTTGTTATCTCGCAAGATCAGTGTCTTACTTCTGCTCCATGATGATCTGCAGCAGATCCCCCTCCAGCAGGGCGCGCTTGACCAGTGCAAAGCCGCCATAGGTCGGCTGGTTCTGGAAGCGGGCTTTCACGATGGGCAGGCCACGGTGGAAGCTCGGAAGTGATTGATGCTCGACACAGCGGCGGATGGCCGGGAAGAGGATCTCTTCGGCGGCGGTGATTTCGCCGGCGATCAGCACCTTCTGCGGGTTGAACAGGTTGACCGTGATGGCCACCGCCCGTCCCAGATGCTCACCCACGTTCTCGATCACGCTGCGGGCCAGTTCATCACCTGCCAGCGCCGCCTTGCACACCTCCTGAATGGTGATGTGCTTCTCCTGCAGCGCGCTCTGGTGGCCGCGGCTGATGAGCTCCTTCACCTTGTCGATGATCGCTTCGTTGGAGGCGATGGTCTCGAGGCAGCCGAAGTTGCCACAGTGGCAGCGCTTGCCGAGGGGCTCGACCTGAATATGGCCGATCTCGCCGACGTTGCGGTTCTGACCGAGGAACACCTGACCCTTGGTGATGATCCCGGAGCCCGTCCCCTGATGGACGCTCACCAGAATGGAGTCCATGCAGTCGCGGGACTCGCCGAAGAAGTGTTCGGCCAGTGCCAGAGAGCGGGTGTCGTTGCCCACGTAGCAGGGGAGGTTGAAGTGGTTCTCAAGCAGCTTCGCCAGCCCCAGATTGCGGATCTGGTACTTGGGGGTGTAGATGACCATGCCGGATTCCGGGTTGACCAGACCCGGCATGGTCAGCGCGATGCTGATGAGGTTGCGACAACGTTCGCGGTTGGCATCGATAAAGGCGCCAATCTCCCGCAGCAGCATGTCGACCACGGGTTGCTGGTCGATCTCGGTCACCTGAATGACGTGCTGGTCGAGCTCCTTGCCATCGAGGTCATAGAGACTCAGTTGCAGGTAGCCGCGGCCCAGCTTGGCAGAGACAAACTGAAAGCGATGTTTGATGGTGGTCAGGGAGATGGCTCGTCGCCCGCCGGTTGAGGCTTGCGGAGAGGTCTCCTTGATCAGGCCATGCTCGATCAGTTGCCGGGTTATTTTGGTCACGCTGGCCGGGGCCAGCTGACTCAACTCGGCAATCTTGACCCGGGAGATGGGGCCTTGCAGGTCGATGAGCCGATACACGGCTGCACTATTGACCTGCTTGATAAGATCTACGTTTGCTATTTGTCCGCCAGTCATGATGTCACTGTTGTGTGTAGTGTCCGTTAACCACGGTCCCACGGACCGTGAAGTCCTGATCGAAGACAGTGAGGTTGGCTACTTTACCGACCTGGATACTACCGAGACGTGAGTCCCATCCAATGGCGCGAGCGGGGTAGAGGCTGGCCATTCTCAGTGCTTCATCGAGCGGTAATCCGACCTGCTTGACCAGATTTTCCACCCCCTCAATCATGGTGAGGGAGGAACCGCCGAGTGTACCATTCTCGTCGACACACTGACCATCGCGTAAAAAGACGGTGGTGCCACAAAAATCAAATTTCTCAAAGCCTTCCGGCGCTCCGGCTGCTGCGGTGGCATCGGTGACCAGCACCAGTCGCTCCCCCAGCGCCTTGTGAGCCAGACGCACGTTGGCCCAGTGCACATGGTGGCCATCGACGATGATGCCCGCATAGACATCTTTGCGATCGTAGATGGCGCCCACTACGCCCGGCTCGCGACCGTTGAGGGTCGGGGTCATGGCGTTGTAGAGGTGGGTCGCAAAGCGAATACCGTTATCGAACCCGGCCATGGCCTGATCGTAACTGGCGGCAGTGTGACCGGCCGAGACCAGAATGCCCGCTTCCACCAGACGGCGGATATGGGCCGGCTCGTTGCGCTCCGGAGCCAGGGTGATTTTGGTGATGGCATCCGCGTTGGCGCAGAAGAAGTCGATCATCTCGTCCGCTGGCTGACGAATTTGCGCGGCAGGGTGGATCCCCTTGCGCTTGAGGTTGGTGTAAGGCCCTTCCAGATGGACGCCCAGCACCTCGTTGGGGTGTGCCGCCATGTAGTCACGGGTCACAGCAACGGCCTGCTTCATGTCCGCATCCGGACTGGTGATCAGGGTCGGCAGGAAGCTGGTGGTACCGGATTTGAGATTGGCCGCCTGCATGGTTGCCAGGGTCTCGACCGTGATCTCGGTGTTGAACATCACCCCGCCACAGCCGTTGAGCTGCACATCGATAAAACCGGCGGTCAGGTTGGCGCCTCTGAGGTCAATCTGCTCGATGCCCGCAGGCAGTTCGGCCAGGTGAGAGATGGCGACAATCTTGTCGCCCTCGATAAGCACCCCGTAGCCGGTCAGCACGCAGCTGCCGGTGTAGAGGGTGCAGTTGGTCAATGCGTACATGACGACTCCTTACAGACGGCCGATGTTGGCGGCTTCCAGCTGCTGGAAGTAGCGAACGGTCTTGACCTTGAGCTCCATGGTGGAGGGCTCGTCGCACACCATCATTCCCTTCGGATGCAGTTGCAGGGTGGAGATGGTCCACATGTGGTTGACGCTGCCTTCCACGGCGGCCTGCAGGGCCAGTGCCTTGCCGTGACCGGTGACCAGGATCATGATCTCTTCCGCATCCATCAGGGTGCCTACACCCACGGTCAGGGCCAGCTTGGGCACCAGCTCCATGTCGCCACCGAAGAAGCGGGAGTTGGCGATACGGGTGTCTTCGGTCAGGGTCTTGACCCGGGTGCGGGAGGAGAGGGAAGAGGCCGGCTCGTTGAATGCGATGTGGCCGTCGTTACCCACGCCACCCATGAACAGGTGGATCTTGCCGTAGGACTTGATCTTGTCTTCATATCGCTTGCACTCGGCCACCAGATCCTCGGCATTGCCGTTGAGGATGTTGATGTTCTCGGGACGAATGTCGATGTGGCTGAAGAAGTTGTTGTGCATGAAGCTGTGGTAGCTCTCCGGGTGATCTTCCGGCAGGCCGACGTACTCGTCCATGTTGAAGGTGACCACGTTCTGGAAGCTCACTTCACCGGCTTTGTGCAACTCGATCAGGCGCTTGTAGGTGTTGAGCGGGGTGCCACCGGTGGGCAGGCCCAGTACGAAAGGGCGATCGCTGGTCGGCTTGAACGCGTTGATGCGGTCAACGATGTAACGAGCAGACCACAGGCCTACTTGGCTGGCAGATTTCAACGGGATCAGGCGCATATGGGATACCTCTGTGTCGGGTTGCGACCGGTTTGGCGGTGGCAATTGGCTAAGACGGATTCAAGTTGTTTTATAGCGTAAATAAAGATTGCGAACTAAGCCACATCTATCCACCACCTTTATCTTGTTTGGGTGATAACGATCACGATTATCGGTTTATTAATTTGCGCAGCGAAATAAAAGCCCTAGACTGCCAATCAAGCCTTGATGGCTTATGCGTCAAACGTGATAAGCACTTAATTTCTAGAAAAACATTAACTAAGGAGAGGAACCGTGAACATTCTCGGTTATTTGCAAAAGATCGGCCGTGCCCTGATGGTGCCGGTAGCGGTATTGCCTGCCGCCGCGATCCTGATGGGGGTTGGCTACTGGATTGACCCGAATGGTTGGGGTGGTGACAGTGCGCTGGCTGCCTTCCTGATTAAAGCGGGCGCAGCCATTATCGATAACATGTCCGTACTGTTCGCAGTCGGTGTCGCTTACGGTATGTCCAAGGATAAAGACGGTTCTGCTGCCCTGGCAGGTCTGGTCGGCTTCCTGGTCGTTACCACCCTGCTGAGCCCGGGCGCTGTGGCCCAGATCAAGAGCATCCCGGTGGAGCAGGTTCCTGCCGCGTTTGCCAAGATCAGCAACCAGTTCGTGGGTATCCTGTGTGGTGTTATCGCCGCTGAGCTGTACAACCGCTTCAGCAGCGTCGAGCTGCACAAGGCACTCTCCTTCTTCTCCGGTCGTCGTCTGGTACCGATCGTAACCTCCGTGGTGATGATCGTCGTATCTTTCATCCTGATGGCCGTATGGCCGGCAATCTACGGTGGTCTGGTCTCCTTCGGTGAGTCCATCGTGAGCCTTGGCTCCACCGGTGCCGGTATCTACGCCTTCTTCAACCGTCTGCTGATCCCGATCGGTCTGCACCACGCCCTGAACTCCGTGTTCTGGTTCAACGTGGCCGGTATCAACGACATCCCGAACTTCCTGGGTGGTCAGGCTACCATCGATGCCGCTCTGGCCGCTGGCAAGAGCCTGGAGCAGGTGAAAGGCGTGGTCGGTATGTACCAGGCTGGCTTCTTCCCCATCATGATGTTCGGTCTGCCGGGTGCCGCTCTGGCCATCTACCACTCCGCCAAGAAAGAGAACAAAGAGAAAGTTGCCTCCATCATGATCGCAGCTGCCTTTGCCTCCTTCTTCACCGGTGTAACCGAGCCGCTCGAGTTCTCCTTCATGTTCGTGGCGCCGGTACTGTATGTCATCCACGCCGTACTGACCGGTATCTCCGTGTTCATCGCTGCCTCCATGCAGTGGATGGCCGGTTTCGGTTTCAGTGCCGGTCTGGTTGATATGGTGCTCTCCAGCCGTAACCCGCTGGCGACCAACTGGTACATGCTGATCCCTCAGGGTCTGGTCTTCTTCGGCCTCTACTACACCGTGTTCCGCGTAGTGATTGCCAAGCTGAACCTGAAAACCCCGGGTCGTGAAGATGACGAAGATAGTGCTCCGGCAGCCGCTCAATCTACCAACCGTACCGAGCTGGCCAAGCAGTACCTGGAAGTGCTGGGTGGTCAAGAGAACCTGGTCTCTATCGATGCCTGCATCACCCGTCTGCGTCTGACTCTGAAAGACCGCAGCATCGTCGATGAGCGCAAGCTGAAAGCCCTGGGTGCGGCCGGTGTGGTCAAACTCGGTGAGCAGAACCTGCAGGTGATTCTGGGCCCATTGGCCGAAATCATCGCCGGTGAGATGAAAGCCCTGCGTTAATCGAGCGACTCGCTCACCTCAAGTCTAAGTCCATTGTTGACATAACTAAGGGCCCCGCTCAGGGGCCCCATATAAAAAAGCCAAGAAAATCCAACCTTTACTTCAAATGAGAGCAGCAGTTATGAACTTGAAACATTCTCTGTTAGCCATTGCCATGTCTACCGTTTTTGTCAGCCAGGTCCAGGCAGCCGATGCCGCCAAGCAGGCCGTGGTCGACTCCCTCGCCAACAACCTGGTGGTCAAGTATGAAGTGGTCACCAACGACGGTGCCGGTGCCGGCCTCGATTGCCAGGCGCTCGGTTCCGAGTGGGCGAGCTGTGGCGTTGCCAAGCTGCACCTGACCAATACCGGTGCGGACGTGACCTCCAAAGACTGGAGCATCTACGTCTCTTCCATTCGTCGTATCCAGCGTGTGGATAACGACCAGTTCACCATCACTCACCTGACCGGCGATCTCTATCGTTTGACGCCAACCGAGAAGTTCCAGGGCTTTGCCAAGGATGCCACGGTCGAAGTGCCGCTGGTGGTGGAATACTGGGTACTGTTCGAATCTGACATCATGCCGAACTGGTATGTCGCCAGCGAAGGTGCCGAGCCGAAAGTACTGGCCAGCATGAGCAACATCAATGATGCCAGCACCTACGAGAAGCCGATGCCGGCCGATGGCTGGAAGCGTACCAAGGATGACAAGAACATCCTGATGAACAGCGAGACCCGCTTCGCGGCCAACCAGACCAGCACCCTGCTGCCGGCTGGCAAGATTGACAACCAGATCCTGCCGACCCCGATGAAGCAGGTAGTCAAAGCTGGCCCGCAGGTTGACTTCTCTACCATCAAACTCAATGCCCTGGACTTGCCGAGCGATCGCGCCGAGGCCCTGAAGGCTCAACTGACCAAGCTGGGTGTTACCCTCTCCGACACCGGCTACCCGGTGACCATCAAGCTCGGCAGCAAGCTCAAGCAGGCTGAAGGCTATGACATGACCATCGGTCAGAAGGGCACCGTGATCCAGGGTCGCGACATCGACGGGGCATTCTGGGGTGCACAATCCCTGATCTCCCTGCTGGGTGTTGATGACAAGCTGGTGAGCCCGATGACCGTCGAGGATGCGCCGCGCTTTGAATACCGTGGCATGCAGACCGACGTGGCCCGTCACTTCCGCAGTCTGGATACCATGAAGAAGCTGGTTGACCAGATGTCTGCCATGAAGCTCAACGTGCTGCACCTTGGCCTGACCAACGATGAAGGCTGGCGTCTGGAGATCCCGGGTCTGCCGGAGCTGACTCAGGTCGGTAGCCAGCGTTGCCACGACGAGTCCGAAACCAAGTGCCTGATGCCGCAACTGGGTTCCGGCCCGACCAGCGACAACCAGGGTTCCGGTTTCTACAGCAAGTCTGACTACGTGGATCTGGTGCGTTATGCCAAGGCCCGCGGTGTGACCGTGATCCCCGAGATCAACATGCCGGCCCACGCTCGTGCTGCCGTGATCTCCATGGAAGCGCGCTACAAGCGTCTGATGGCGGAAGGCAAAGAAGCGGAAGCCAACCAGTTCCGTCTGACTGATCCGGCTGACACCTCCAACGTCACCTCCGTCCAGTTCTACGACAAGATGTCCTTCATCAACCCTTGCCAGCCGGGTGCTGCCACCTTCGTAGCCAAGGTAATGGATGAAGTTGCCCAGATGCACCAGGCCGCCGGTCAGCCGCTGACCGCATGGCACTACGGTGGTGATGAGGCGAAGAACATCATGCAGGGCGGTGGCTATCAGGATCCGGCCGTCACCAAGAAAGAAGAGCTAGTCGCCTGGAAAGGCAACGTCGACTCCAGCAAGCAGGACAAGCCGTTTGGCAAGTCTCCGATGTGCCAGAAGATGATCGACGAAGGCAAGATCAAGGAAGTGGGCGAGCTGCCGGTTTACTTCGCCAAGGAAGTGGGCCAGATGGTCAAAGATCGCGGCTTCTCTACCCTGCAGGCGTGGGAAGATGGTCTGAAGTACGCCAGCGGTGCCAAGGATTTCGCCACCGACAACACCCGTGTCAACTTCTGGGAAACCCTCTACTGGGGTGGCTTCAACGAAGCGATGAAGTGGGCCCACAAGGGTTACCAAGTAGTGCTGTCCAACCCGGATTACCTCTACTTCGACTTCCCGAACGAAGTACACCCGGCCGAGCGAGGCTACTACTGGGCAACCCGTTTCAACGACACCCGCAAGGTGTTTGCCTTCGCCCCGGAAAACCTGCCGCAAAACGCCGAGACCTCGGTTGACCGGGACGGCAACGCCTTCGTGGCCAAGGGTGACCAGGATCCGGTCAAGTTCAAGGGGATCTCCGGTCAGCAGTGGAGTGAAACCGTGCGTACCGATGCTCAGTACGAGTACATGGTCTACCCGCGTATCTTCTCTGTGGCCGAGCGTGCCTGGCACAAAGGTGGCTTCGAGCTGGATTACGTGAAGAACCGCGAGTTCTCCGGCGAGACCAAGTTCGTCAACAAGGCCACCCTCAACAAAGAGTGGAACCAGTTTGCCAACGTACTGGGTCAGCGCGTGCTGCCGAAACTGGATCAGGCCGGTGTTGAATACCGCCTCTCCGTACCGGGTGCCAAGGTAGTGAACGGTGTGCTGGAAGCGAACGTGGATCTGCCGGGTCTGCCTATCCAGTACAGCCTGGACGGTAAGACCTGGACTGCCTATGACGCCGCGGCCAAGCCGAGCGTGAATGGCAAGGTTTACCTGCGTACCACCAGCTTCGATGGCAAGCGCACCAGCCGCGTCACCGAACTGAACTGATAGCAGTCAACCGTTAACATCAGGTGGGTCGCAAGACCCGCCTTTCCCAAGGGCGATGGCGCATCGAGTTTGGGAAAGGTTGACTGTGCGTGTGAGCCTTTGTTGTGTGTAATTGTCTGTTTTGTGTTTTTCATCACTTTCAGCCCCGCCCAGTGCGGGGCTTTTTTATGCATTTGGTGTGCAATGTGCCAAGCCACGCTGTTTTTAGCGGTGCAATGGTCGGGAAATGGCCCGGAAGTGCCAAATTCAGGTTGAGACAGCGCCCGTAATAAGGGATCATACCCGGCTTGACGGCGGGGGGATGAGGGTGCCAGCCGGCACAACTTCCGCCAGTGACGCTTTTTTGAGGTGAGCCATGAGTCAGGCGAACAGCCCAACTAACTTTATTCGTCAGATCATTGATGAAGATCTGGCCAGCGGTAAGCACTGCAGCGTGCATACCCGTTTTCCGCCCGAGCCGAACGGTTATCTCCATATCGGCCACGCCAAATCCATCTGCCTGAACTTCGGCATCGCCCGCGACTATCAGGGCCAGTGCAACCTGCGTTTCGATGACACCAACCCGGTGAAGGAAGATATCGAGTACGTAGAGTCCATCAAGCAGGATGTACAGTGGCTCGGCTTCCAGTGGAACGGCGAGATCTGCTACTCCTCCGACTATTTCGACAAGCTGCACGGCTACGCCATCGAGCTGATTGAAAAGGGTCTGGCCTATGTGGACGAGCTGACGCCCGAGCAGATGCGCGAGTACCGTGGCACCCTGACTGAAGCTGGCAAGAACAGCCCGTTCCGCGATCGCAGCGTGGAAGAGAACCTGGCGCTGTTTGCCAAGATGAAGAACGGCGAGTTCGCCGAAGGCACCGCCTGCCTGCGCGCCAAGATCGACATGGCATCTCCCTTCATGGTGATGCGTGATCCGGTTATCTACCGCATCAAGTTTGCCCACCACCACCAGACCGGTGACAAGTGGTGCATCTACCCGATGTATGACTTCACCCACTGCATCTCGGACGCGCTGGAAGGGATCACCCACTCCATCTGTACACTGGAGTTCCAGGACAACCGTCGTCTGTACGACTGGGTGCTGGACAACATCACCATCGACTGCCACCCCCGTCAGTACGAGTTCTCTCGTCTGAACCTCGAATACACCGTCATGTCCAAGCGCAAGCTGAACCTGCTGGTGACCGAGAAGCACGTCGATGGTTGGGATGACCCGCGCATGCTGACCGTCTCCGGTCTGCGTCGTCGTGGTTACACCCCGGCTTCCATCCGCGAGTTCTGCAAGCGCATCGGCGTCACCAAGCAGGACAACATCGTCGAGATGAGCATGCTGGAAGCCTGTATCCGTGAAGACCTCAATGAGAATGCGCCGCGCGCCATGGCCGTGCTGCATCCGGTGAAAGTGGTCATCGAGAATCTGGCTGCCGATGAAGTGCTGACTGCCCCGGCCCACCCGAGCAATGCCGAGATGGGTACCCGCGAGCTGAACTTCACCCGTGAAATCTTCATCGATGAAGCGGACTTCAAAGAAGAGGCGAACAAGCAGTTCAAGCGTCTGGTGCTGGGCAAGGAAGTGCGTCTGCGCAATGCCTATGTGATCAAGGCCGAGCGCATCGAGAAAGATGCGGATGGCAAGGTCACCTGCATCTACTGCTCCTACGACCCCGAGACTCTGGGCAAGGATCCGGCCGATGGCCGCAAGGTGAAAGGGGTGATCCACTGGGTCAGCGCCACTCACTCCCTGCCAGCGGAAGTGCGTCTTTACGACCGTCTGTTCAAGGTGCCGAACCCGGGCGCCGAGGATGACTTTGAAGCTGCGCTGAACCCGGAATCCCTGGTGATCATCGAGGGTGCCCGTGTCGAGGCTTCGCTCAAGAACGCCAAGCCGGAGCAGGCTTACCAGTTCGAGCGTGAAGGTTACTTCTGCGCCGACAACAAGCTCTCCAGCCCGGAGCATCTGGTGTTCAACCGCACCGTTGCCCTGCGCGACTCCTGGGGCAAAGTCGAAGGCTAACTCAGTAGGGCAGGGGAGACCCTGCCCTGTGCGATGCCACGGCCTGCGCCGGACAATAAAAAAGCCAGCTGATGCTGGCTTTTTTATTGTCCGTGTCCCGTCCTGAATATGGTTTACACCTTTCCCCCCAATAAATGGAGAACCCGATGGGACAAGGTGTGAAACGGACACAGCGCGATTACTCG